>NZ_AJKQ01000019.1:0-190865 GCF_000257455.1 Streptococcus oralis SK610 | reverse complement strand
TTCGAAAGCGAAGAAAGTCGGGTTGACTTTTTCAGCGTGAATCTTTAAATTCACACTCCCAAAGAGGTATTAGTGTCGTGTCTCAATCTTATATCAATGTTATCGGAGCAGGTTTAGCGGGGTCTGAAGCTGCCTACCAAATCGCAGAACGTGGTATTCCAGTTAAACTCTATGAAATGCGTGGTGTCAAGTCAACACCCCAGCATAAAACAGACAATTTTGCTGAGTTAGTTTGTTCCAATTCTCTTCGTGGCGATGCTCTGACAAATGCTGTCGGTCTTCTCAAGGAAGAAATGCGCCGCTTGGGTTCTGTCATCTTGGAGTCTGCTGAGGCTACACGTGTTCCTGCAGGCGGTGCCCTTGCGGTGGACCGCGATGGTTTCTCTCAAATGGTGACCGAGAAAGTGGCCAATCATCCCTTGATTGAAGTGGTGCGTGATGAAATTACAGAATTGCCAACTGATGTTATTACAGTTGTCGCTACTGGTCCTTTGACCAGCGATGCACTAGCTGAAAAGATTCATGCCCTTAATGACGGCGATGGTTTCTATTTCTACGATGCGGCAGCGCCTATTATCGATGTCAATACCATCGATATGAGCAAGGTCTATCTTAAGTCTCGTTATGACAAGGGAGAGGCGGCCTACCTCAATGCGCCTATGACTAAGCAAGAGTTCATGGATTTCCATGAAGCTTTGGTCAATGCGGAAGAAGCACCGCTCAATTCTTTTGAAAAAGAAAAATACTTTGAAGGATGTATGCCTATCGAAGTCATGGCCAAGCGTGGCATTAAAACCATGCTTTATGGTCCGATGAAACCAGTCGGTCTGGAGTATCCAGACGACTACACAGGCCCTCGTGACGGGGAGTTCAAAACACCGTATGCAGTTGTCCAGCTTCGTCAGGATAATGCGGCTGGTAGTCTCTACAATATCGTTGGTTTCCAGACCCACCTCAAATGGGGAGAGCAAAAGCGTGTCTTCCAAATGATTCCAGGTCTTGAAAATGCGGAGTTTGTTCGTTATGGGGTCATGCACCGCAATTCTTACATGGATTCACCAAATCTTCTCGAGCAAACCTATCGTTCTAAGAAACAGCCCAACCTCTTCTTTGCTGGTCAAATGACGGGTGTGGAAGGCTATGTTGAGTCAGCGGCATCAGGTCTAGTTGCAGGTATTAACGCGGCTCGACTCTTCAAGGGTGAAAGTGAAGCTATCTTCCCAGAGACCACAGCGATCGGAAGTCTAGCTCATTACATCACTCATGCGGACAGCAAACATTTCCAACCAATGAATGTCAATTTTGGGATTATCAAGGAGTTGGAAGGCGAGCGAATCCGTGATAAGAAGGCTCGTTATGAAAAAATTGCAGAGCGTGCTCTAAAAGACTTACAATTTTATCAAGAAATTTAAAAAACTTAGGATTTTCTCGATTTTTTTTCTTGATTTTGTGCTATAGTAAATAAAAAAATTGGGAATCGAACATCAATGTCCAACCTACAATCTCAAATTAGGAGGAGAACATGAACCAAAAAGTAAAAAATCTGCTGGATGATTGGCTAATTAATAATCCTGCCTTGTATGAAATCGCCAATAGTGTGCGCACGAAAATACAGCAACTGGAAGATACGGTAGTCGAAGAAGTGAAATATGGCGGTATTTTGTTTGCCGCCCCCGAACCGTTTTGCGGCATTTTTGTTTATAAGCAGCATGTAACTGTGGAATTTGGTCGTGGCGCCGAGATGGCAGACCCATACGGTTTGTTGGAAGGCAAGGGTAAAGGCCGTCGCCATTTGAAATTACATACGCTTGAAGATATAGAAAATAAGCATTTGACGGATTACTTGCGATTGGTTCAAAAAGCAGCAGAATAAAATTGCAGAGCGTGCTCTTGCTGACTTAGAGGAATTTTTAACTGTCTAATTTTTTTCAAAGAATTGCTCATGATACTATAAAAATCTTAGAAATTGTGATAAAATAGGTAGGATAAAAAAAGGAGAGTAAAAATGGCGAATCCCAAGTATAAACGTATTTTAATCAAGTTATCAGGTGAAGCCCTTGCCGGTGAACGTGGCGTAGGGATTGATATCCAAACAGTTCAAACAATCGCAAAAGAGATTCAAGAAGTTCATAGCTTAGGTATCGAAATTGCCCTTGTTATTGGTGGAGGAAATCTCTGGCGTGGAGAACCTGCTGCAGAAGCAGGAATGGACCGTGTTCAGGCCGATTACACTGGAATGCTTGGGACCGTTATGAATGCTCTTGTGATGGCAGATTCATTGCAACAAGTTGGTGTCGATACGCGTGTTCAAACTGCCATTGCTATGCAACAAGTTGCAGAACCTTATGTACGTGGACGTGCCCTTCGCCACCTTGAAAAAGGTCGTATCGTTATCTTTGGTGCTGGTATTGGTTCACCTTACTTCTCAACCGATACAACAGCGGCCCTTCGTGCAGCTGAAATCGAAGCGGATGCCATCCTTATGGCGAAAAATGGCGTAGATGGTGTTTACAATGCCGATCCTAAGAAAGACAAGACAGCCGTTAAGTTTGAAGAATTGACCCACCGTGATGTTATCAATAAAGGTCTTCGTATCATGGACTCAACTGCTTCAACCCTCTCAATGGATAACGACATTGACTTGGTTGTCTTCAATATGAACCAACCAGGTAACATCAAACGTGTCGTATTTGGTGAAAATATCGGAACAACAGTTTCAAACAATATCGAAGAAAAGGAATAAGAAAATTATGGCTAATGCAATTGTAGAAAAAGCTAAAGAGAGAATGACCCAGTCTCACCAATCACTTGCTCGTGAATTTGGTGGTATCCGCGCCGGTCGTGCCAACGCAAGCTTACTAGACCGTATCCACGTAGAATACTATGGAGTAGAAACTCCTCTTAACCAAATCGCTTCTATTACCATTCCAGAAGCGCGTGTTTTGTTGGTAACACCATTTGACAAGTCTTCATTGAAAGACATCGAACGTGCCTTGAACGCTTCTGACCTTGGTATCACACCAGCTAATGACGGTTCTGTGATCCGCTTGGTTATCCCAGCTCTTACAGAAGAGACTCGTCGTGACCTTGCCAAAGAAGTGAAGAAGGTCGGTGAAAATGCTAAAGTGGCTGTCCGTAACATCCGCCGTGATGCTATGGATGAAGCTAAAAAACAAGAAAAAGCAAAAGAAATCACTGAAGACGAATTGAAGACTCTTGAAAAAGATATTCAAAAAGTAACAGACGACGCTGTGAAACACATCGACGACATGACTGCCAATAAAGAAAAAGAAATCTTGGAAGTCTAAAAATAAACAGAAAAACTCAGTTGGCATTGCTGGCTGAGTTTTATTCGAAAGAAGGAAATATGAATACAAATCTTGCAAGTTTCATCGTTGGACTTATCATCGATGAAAACGACCGTTTTTACTTTGTGCAAAAGGATGGTCAAACCTATGCACTTGCCAAGGAAGAAGTTCAACATACAGTAGGGGATACGGTCAAAGGTTTTGCCTACACGGATATGAAGCAAAAACTCCGCCTGACAACCTTAGAAGTGACTGCCACTCAGGACCAATTTGGTTGGGGAACCGTAACGGAAGTTCGTAAGGACTTGGGTGTTTTTGTTGATACCGGTCTACCTGATAAAGAAATCGTTGTGTCACTCGATATCCTCCCTGAGCTCAAGGAACTCTGGCCTAAGAAAGGTGATAAACTTTACATCCGTCTTGAGGTGGACAAGAAAGACCGTATCTGGGGACTCTTGGCTTATCAAGAAGATTTCCAACGTCTGGCTCGTCCTGCCTACAACAACATGCAGAACCAAAACTGGCCAGCCATTGTCTACCGTCTCAAGCTGTCAGGAACTTTTGTTTACCTGCCAGAGAATAACATGCTTGGTTTTATCCATCCTAGCGAGCGCTATGCAGAGCCACGTTTGGGGCAAGTCTTAGATGCGCGTGTCATTGGTTTCCGCGAGGTTGACCGCACTCTGAACCTCTCCCTTAAACCGCGTTCTTTTGAAATGCTAGAAAATGATGCCCAGATGATTTTGACCTACTTGGAAAGCAATGGCGGTTTTATGACCTTGAATGATAAGTCATCCCCTGAGGACATCAAGGCAACCTTTGGCATTTCTAAAGGTCAGTTCAAGAAAGCACTCGGAGGCTTGATGAAGGCTGGTAAAATTAAACAAGACCAGTTTGGTACAGAGTTGATTTAGGCCTTATAGACATGAAAAAGAAACTTGAAGAAATGAGTTTAGAGGAACTCTGGCAACTTTTTCCTATTTTTCTAGTAGAGCACAAGTCAGAGTGGGAAGACTGGTATGAATCGGAAAAAGCAAATCTGAAAATAATATTGGGTGCAAATGTTATTAAAAGAATAGAACATATCGGTAGCACTGCTATCCCTAATATTTGGGCCAAAAATATCGTTGATATTCTGCTAGAAGTAGGTAGAATAGAGGATTTAGCAAGAGTTAGGGATTTATTGGTGAAGAATGGGTGGCTAGTGATGTCGGAAAGTCCTAACAGGATTTCGCTAAATAAAGGCTATACAGAGCAGGGATTTGCTGAGAAAGTTTTTCATTTACATTTGCGAATGACGGGAGATCATGACGAGATTTATTTTAGAGATTATCTCTGCCAGCATCCAGATATTGCCCAAGCGTATCAGGAATTAAAACTCAGTTTGTGGAAACAATTTGAACACAATCGAGACGCCTATACTGATGCGAAAACGGATTTTATAAACCACTACGTTTCAGAGGCTAAGTCCAGTAATTTTCAAGAATCAGAAAAGTTTTATCAAAAAAGTCTTGATAGGAGAAAGAATTGAGAAAATCATTTTACACTTGGCTCATGACCGAGCGCAATCCGAAAAGTAATAGTCCAAAAGCCATTTTGGCAGACCTCGCTTTTGAGGAGTCAGCCTTCCCAAAACACACGGATGATTTTGATGAGGTGAGTCGCTTTTTGGAGGAACATGCCAGTTTCTCTTTTAACTTAGGAGACTTTGACTCTATCTGGCAAGAATACTTAGAACACTAGAGACAATGAGAAGAAGCTAGTATTTTATTGTTCTCTTTGCTATAATAAAAAGAAATAAAAGGATTAGAGAGGTTCTTTATTTGAAGGAACATTCAATAGACATTCAACTGAGTCATCCAGATGACCTGTTTCATCTTTTTGGTTCCAATGAACGCCATCTTCGTTTGATGGAAGAAGAGCTCGATGTGGTGATTCATGCTCGTACGGAGATTGTGCAGGTTTTGGGTGAAGAGCCTGCCTGTGAGGAAACCCGTCAGGTTATTCAGGCTTTGATGGTCTTGGTAAATCGTGGAATGACAGTCGGCACACCAGATGTGGTGACGGCTATTAGCATGGTCAAAAACGATGAAATCGACAAGTTTGTTGCTCTTTACGAAGAAGAAATTATCAAGGATAATACAGGGAAGCCTATCCGTGTCAAAACACTGGGTCAAAAACTTTATGTGGACAGTGTTAAACAGCATGATGTGACCTTTGGAATTGGGCCTGCAGGGACAGGGAAGACCTTTCTTGCAGTGACCTTGGCAGTGACAGCCCTTAAACGTGGTCAGGTCAAGCGGATTATCCTTACTCGTCCAGCCGTTGAAGCAGGAGAGAGTCTTGGATTTCTTCCGGGTGATCTCAAGGAGAAGGTGGATCCTTACCTTCGACCTGTTTACGATGCCTTGTATCAGATTCTTGGTAAAGACCAAACGACTCGTCTCATGGAGCGTGAAATCGTTGAGATTGCGCCCCTCGCCTACATGCGTGGACGGACCTTGGACGATGCCTTTGTCATTCTCGATGAGGCGCAAAATACGACTATCATGCAGATGAAGATGTTCTTGACTCGGTTAGGTTTTAATTCTAAGATGATTGTCAATGGAGATATCAGTCAGATTGACCTTCCACGTAACGTCAAGTCAGGTTTGATTGATGCCCAAGAAAAGCTCAAGAACATTCACCAAATTGACTTTGTTCATTTTTCAGCCAAGGATGTGGTTCGCCATCCAGTTGTCGCTCAAATTATCCGAGCCTATGAACCAGCTCCAGCTAAAAATGAAGAAAAGAAGGAAGTGACAGAATAACAAAAGAAGAGCAGTTCAAATGGAACTGCTCTTCTTTCTTTTTAATGAGTGTCTAGCTTTAAACAAGTTCGTCGATAGACGTATGATCTGTATCGAGTCCTTCGGCAACTGGTAGGCTAGTTAAGTAACCTTGATAAGTGGTCACACCTTGACGCAAGCCCTCATCTTCAGCAATTGCTTGTGCGAATCCTTTGCCGGCCAAAGCTTCGATATAAGGAAGAGTGACATTGGTTAGGGCGATAGTAGAGGTGCGAGCAACTGCACCAGGGATATTGGCAACGGCATAGTGGAGAACACCGTGTTTTTCATAGACGGGTTCATCGTGTGTTGTCACACGGTCAGCTGTTTCGATAACGCCACCTTGGTCAACAGCAACGTCAACGATGACAGAGCCAGGACGCATTTGTTTGACCATCTCATCTGTCACCAATTTCGGTGCTTTAGCACCAGGGATGAGAACCGCTCCAATTACCACATCAGCATCTCTCACACTTGCTTCAATGTTGAATGAATTAGACATAAGAGTTTGGATTTGGTTCCCAAAGACTTCTTCTAGTACTGAGAGACGTTTCGCACTGATATCTAAAATAGTCACTTGAGCACCAAGTCCAAGGGCGATACGGGCAGCATGTGTTCCTACAACCCCTCCGCCGATGATGGTTACTTTTCCTTTTGGAACACCTGGTACACCACCAAGTAGGACACCAGATCCACCAGCTTGCTTGGTAAGGAAGTGAGCTCCGATTTGAACCGCCATACGACCAGCAACCTCACTCATAGGAACGAGGAGTGGTAGTTGTCCTTGATTATCACGAACAGTTTCATAGGCAATTCCTGTTGTTTTGGCTGCTAGCATGGCATCTGCTAATTCTGGAGCAGCGGCCATGTGCAAGTAAGTGAAGAGGAGAAGATCATCGCGCAAGTATCCGTATTCAGAAGCTAGTGGTTCTTTTACTTTTACGACTAATTCGGCAGCCCAGGCTTCAGTAGCAGTAGCAACAATCTCAGCTCCTTGCTTTTGATAGTCAGCATCAGTAAATCCTGAACCAAGACCAGCATTTGTTTCGATGAGGACGCGATGTCCACGAGAAACTAAGCTATGGACACCAGCAGGTGTGAGGGCGACACGGTTTTCGTTATTTTTAATTTCTTTTGGAATTCCGATTAACATAAAAGTTGTCTCCTTATTCTATATCTGGATTCTAAACATAACAATCACAGTGAGAACCAGATCATTTATTGTGATGTACTAATTTTATATAAAAGATGGATAAAAATCAAGAGAAACCGATTGCTAGGGCCTTTATTTTTTGCTAAAATAGTTGAAAATCCTTTCTAAGGAGGGAAAGTATGGAATCAATCTTTTTAAAACTAGCCCAGTATCCAATAGTAGAAACGGAGCGTTTATTACTCCGACCTGTAACTTTGGATGATGCAGAAGCTATGTTTGAGTATGCCTCGGACAGAGAAAATACGCGCTACACTTTTCCAACAAATCAAAGCTTAGAAGAAACCAAGAACAACATCGCTCAGTTCTACTTAACCAATCCCTTGGGACGGTGGGGAATCGAACTAAAAAGCAATGGTCAGTTTATCGGAACTATTGATTTGCACAAGATTGACCCCATTCTCAAAAAAGCAGCTATTGGTTACATTATTAACCAAAAGTATTGGAATCAAGGATTGACGACAGAAGCCAATCGTGCCGTGATTGAGCTGGCTTTTGAGAAGATTGGAATGAACAAGTTGAGCGCTCTTCACGACAAAGACAATCCCGCATCTGGCAAGGTCATGGAGAAATCAGGTATGCGTTTTTCCCACGAAGAACCCTATGCCAGAATGGATAATAAAGAACCAGGTCGAATTATCACAAGAGTTTATTATGTCTTAACCAAGGAAGACTATTTTGCAAATAAATAAGCAGTTGAAAAGATTTTTCAGCTGTTTTTTTTCTTTCTCTTGCGAATAACTTAAGAGAGGAGAAAATATGGAAGCAATTATCGAGAAAATAAAAGAGTATAAAATCATTGTCATCTGTGCTTGTTTGGGTCTGGCCTTGGGCGGCTTTTTCCTGCTAAAGCCATCTACACAAAAACCCGTCACAGAAACAAATTTGCAGGCTGAAGTCACGGCCGTTTCAAAGGATTCATCGTCTGAAAAAGAAGTGAAGAAGGAGGAAAAGGAAGAGTCTCCTGAACAAGATCTAATCACAGTGGATGTCAAAGGTGCTGTCAAATCGCCAGGAATTTATGATTTGCCAGTAGGTAGTCGTGTTCATGATGCCGTTCAGAAAGCTGGTGGCTTGACAGAGCAAGCAGACAGCAAGTCGCTCAATCTCGCTCAGAAAGTCAGCGACGAGGCTCTGGTCTACGTTCCGAGTAAGGGGGAAGAAGTAGCTAGTCAGCAGACTGCCTCTGGAACGACTCCTTCGACAAGTAAAGAAAAGAAGATCAACCTCAATAAAGCTAGTCTGGAAGAACTAAAACAGGTCAAAGGCTTGGGAGGAAAGCGAGCCCAGGATATTATCGACTATCGTGAGGCGAATGGGAAATTCAAGTCGGTTGATGAACTCAAGAAGGTTTCTGGCATTGGTGCTAAGACCATAGAAAAGCTAAAAGATTATGTCACAGTGGATTAAGAATTCCCCAATTCCCCTAATCTATCTGAGTTTTCTATTGCTCTGGCTTTACTATGCAATTTTTGGAGCGTCCTATCTCGCACTGCTAGGTTTTGTTTTTTTGCTTGTCTGTCTCTTTTTCCAATTTCCTTGGAAATCGGCCGGTAGAGTTCTAGCGATTTGTGGAGTTTTTGGATTTTGGTTTTTGTTTCAAAATTGGCAACAGACTCAAGCAAGTCAAAACCTAGTGGATTCTGTTGAGAGGGTACGGATTTTGCCTGACACTATTAAGGTCAATGGAGATAGTCTGTCCTTTCGGGGCAAGGCTGACGGCCGCACCTTCCAAGTTTACTATAAACTCCAGTCTGAGGAGGAGAAAGAGCTCTTTCAGGCCTTAACAGACCTTCACGAGATAGAGCTAGAAGGAAAATTGTCCGAGCCAGAAGGCCAGAGGAATTTTGGTGGATTTGATTACCAAGCCTACCTGAAGACTCAGGGGATTTACCAGACATTGACTATCAAGAACATCCAGTCATTTAAACAGGTTAAAAGTTGGGATATAGGAGAAAATCTGTCTAGTTTACGTCGAAAGGCTGTAGTTTGGATCAAGACGCACTTTCCAGACCCTATGCGCAACTATATGACAGGTCTCTTGCCAGGACATCTGGACACGGACTTTGAGGAGATGAATGAGCTTTATTCCAGTCTTGGAATTATTCACCTTTTTGCCTTATCAGGTATGCAGGTGGGCTTCTTTATGGATGGTTTTAAGAAACTTTTATTGCGCCTGGGCTTAACTCAAGAAAAGTTGAAGTGGCTAACTTATCCCTTTTCTCTTATCTATGCAGGTCTGACAGGATTTTCAGCTTCGGTCATTCGCAGTCTCTTGCAAAAGTTACTGGCCCAACATGGTGTTAAGGGGTTGGATAATTTTGCCCTAACGGTCCTTGTCCTCTTTATCATTATGCCTAACTTTTTCCTAACTGCAGGAGGAGTCTTGTCCTGCGCTTATGCTTTTATCTTGACCATGACTAGCAAAGAAGGCGATGGGATCAAGGAAGTTGCCAGAGAAAGTTTGGTCATTTCTTTGGGAATATTGCCCATTCTATCCTTCTATTTTGCAGAATTTCAGCCTTGGTCTATCCTTTTGACCTTTGTCTTTTCCTTTCTGTTTGATGTGGTCTTCTTGCCGCTTTTGTCCATCTTATTCATTCTGTCTTTTATTTACTCAGTCACTCAGTTTAACTTTGTTTTTGAGTGGTTGGAGAACATCATTCGCTTGGTATCGCAGCTGGCAAGTAGGCCCCTGGTCCTTGGTCAACCCACCACATGGCTTTTGATTCTCCTCTTAGTTTCATTAGCCTTGCTATATGATATGAGGAAAAACATTAAAAGACTAGCAGGATTCAGTCTCTTTATTGTGGGGCTCTTTTTCTTGACCAAGCATCCACTGGAAAATGAAATCACCATGCTGGATGTGGGGCAAGGAGAAAGTATTTTCCTACGGGATGTGACTGGGAAAACTATTCTCATAGATGTAGGTGGTAAGGCAGAATCTGATAAGAAAATCGAGGCTTGGCAAGAAAAGTCGACGACCAGCAATGCCCAGCGTACCTTGATTCCCTATCTAAAAAGTCGAGGAGTAGAGAAGATTGACCAGCTGATTTTGACCAATACAGATAAGGAGCATGTTGGTGATTTGTTGGAGGTGACCAAGGCTTTTCATGTGGGCGAAATTTTAGTGTCAAAAGGAAGTTTGACACAGAAGGAATTTGTAGCAGAACTAGAAGCAAGCCAAACCAAGGTACGCAGTGTGACAGCAGGGGAAAACTTGCCGATTTTTGGCAGTTACTTAGAACTTCTATCTCCAAGGCAGATTGGAGATGGGGATCGTGATGGTTCCCTGGTTCTTTATGGAAAACTCTTAGATATGCACTTTCTCTTCACAGGAAATTTGAAAGAGAAGGGAGAGAAGGATCTTCTAAAGCAATACCCTGATTTAGAGGTGGATGTCTTGAAAGCAGGTCAACATGGTGCTAAAACCTCATCAAATCCAGTTTTCCTAGAACAGCTCAAACCAGCGATTACTCTCATTTCAGTTGGAAAGAACAATCGTGCGAAACTCCCCCATCAGGAAACCTTGACACGACTGGAAAGTATCAAGAGTAAGTTTTACCGAACTGACCAGCAAGGAGCTATCCGCTTTAAAGGATGGAATAGTTGGCGAATTGAAACGGTTCGATAAGATAGACAAAGTTTTTAAAAAATTGACTTTTTATCTTGACAAGGGATAGAAAACTTGGTATCATATAAAAGTTGAGAAAAGCAGAAGTGAGAGCTTCTCGCCTTGTGACATCAAGTTGCCTGGCCCTACGGATGAAAAGTTTCTAAGAAACGCTATCATAACGTGCGGGCTTGTATTATTACGAGTCCGCTATTGTTTTTCTCTAATAATAAAAAAGAGGTGAAAACCATAGCAAAGCAAGACTTATTCATCAATGATGAAATTCGTGTACGTGAAGTTCGCTTGATCGGTCTTGAGGGAGAACAGCTAGGCATCAAGCCACTCAGCGAAGCGCAAGCATTGGCTGATAGTGCAAATGTTGACTTAGTATTGATTCAACCCCAAGCAAAACCACCTGTTGCTAAAATTATGGACTACGGTAAGTTCAAATTTGAGTATCAGAAAAAGCAAAAAGAACAACGTAAAAAACAAAGTGTTGTTACTGTGAAAGAAGTTCGTCTGAGTCCAACTATTGACAAGGGTGACTTTGACACAAAACTTCGCAATGCACGCAAGTTCCTTGAAAAAGGAAATAAAGTTAAGGTATCCATTCGCTTTAAAGGGCGTATGATCACCCATAAAGAGATTGGTGCAAAAGTTTTAGCCGAGTTTGCTGAAGCAACACAAGATATTGCGATCATCGAACAACGAGCTAAGATGGATGGACGCCAAATGTTCATGCAGTTGGCGCCAGCAACTGACAAAAAATAATTGTCAGAAAGTTAAATAAAGGAGAAAAAATCATGCCAAAACAAAAAACACACCGCGCATCAGCTAAACGTTTCAAACGAACAGGTTCTGGTGGACTTAAACGTTTCCGTGCTTACACTTCTCACCGTTTCCACGGAAAAACTAAGAAACAACGTCGTCATCTTCGTAAAGCATCTATGGTGCATTCAGGAGATTTCAAACGTATCAAAGCAATGCTTACTCGCTTGAAATAATAGCCTAACAGTAAGTAAACAATTCTAGGAAATATTTGGAGGAAATAAAACATGGCACGTGTTAAAGGTGGCGTTGTATCACGCAAACGTCGTAAACGTATTCTTAAATTAGCAAAAGGTTACTATGGAGCTAAACACATCTTGTTCCGTACTGCAAAAGAACAAGTAATGAACTCTTACTACTATGCATACCGTGACCGTCGTCAGAAAAAACGTGACTTCCGTAAATTGTGGATCACTCGTATCAATGCGGCAGCTCGTTTGAACGGACTTTCATACTCACAATTGATGCATGGTTTGAAATTGGCTGAAATCGAAGTTAACCGTAAAATGCTTGCTGACTTGGCTGTTAACGACGCAGCAGCTTTCACAGCTCTTGCAGATGCAGCTAAAGCAAAACTTGGTAAATAATGACAACTGTTTCATTCTTACTCTCGTGGTTTTTACCGCAAGAGTAGGGTGAAACTTTTTTATTTTCCATAAATGATTTTCTATTTTAGAGAGTAAATGACAGATTTTTTCAAAGAAAATAGGATATTTCCTGTATAATAGGAATATCTAAAAAAGATTTGGAGTTAGAAGAAGATGATAGTAGGTATTGATTTAGGAACGACTAATTCTTTAGTAGGGGTATACCAGGATGGCCAGGTCAAGCTGATTCCCAATGCTTTTGGTGAATATTTGACTCCTTCTGTTGTGGCTTTGGATGACAATGATGAAATCATAGTTGGAAAAATTGCCAAGGAACGCTTGGTGACTCACCCAGACAAGACGGTTTCACAGTTCAAGCGTTTTATGGGGACCAAGCATGAGTTGACACTAGGAAATCGAGCATATAAGGCTGAAGAATTAAGCTCTTTTATCATTCGAAAGTTGGTAGACGATGCAGAGACCTATCTTGGAGAAAAGGTCGAGGAAGTGATTGTTAGTGTTCCAGCCTATTTCAATGATGCTCAACGCTATGCGACTAAACTAGCAGGGAAATTTGCAGGCGTTCAGATTGATCGGATTATCAATGAACCTTCCGCAGCGGCTCTTGCTAAAAGATCTATGGTAAACCAAGAAGATCAATCTTTTATTGTAGTCGATTTTGGTGGGGGTACGCTAGATATCTCAGTTGTTGAGTTGTTTGATAATATTGTCGAAATCGTGTCGATTGCAGGGGACAATCGTTTGGGAGGAGAGGATTTTACTGCAGCGATTGCTGAGGAATTTTTAGTCTCCAATCAATTAACCAAGGATACGATTTCCCGTGAATTTTATGGCAAAATTCTGGTACAGGCTGAAAAGACTAAACTAGAACTCAATGAGAAAGAAGAAGTGAAGATGACAGTTCTGGACCAAGAACAGGAATACACTTTAGACTTGAGCTACCAGCGTTTTTATGAGCTTTGTCAACCTCTGCTAGCCCGTGTTAAGGCCGTTTTGGACCGTGCCTTGATGGATGCGCGCTATAGCTATGTATCATCAGATAACTTTGTTCTTGTTGGGGGGACTTCGAAACTCCGCTTGGTTCAGGATTTTTTATCCTACTGTATCAATCAAGTGGTGCAGGTTTCGGATGATCCCGATCGGATGATTGCGAGAGGTTGTGCCCTTTTAGCAGGAATAAAAGAGCGGCAAGGTGAGATACGAGATTTATTACTGTCTGATATTTGTCCTTTTACACTAGGGATTGAGATAATTGGCGACCGCTTTTCGCCGATTATTGAGCGAAATTCTACCCTCCCTGCTTCACGCATCGAGCAGTACTATACGGCTGAATTGGGACAGAGCCAAGTCAAGATAAAGGTCTATCAAGGTGAGATGATGAAGGCATCACAAAACCTGTTTCTAGGAGAATTAGAAGTTCCCGTCCCTGTGAATACTAGAGTAAATGAAAGTTTCACAGTTCGATTTACCTATGATTTAAATGGAATTTTGGATGTCGAAGTGAAAATTGATTCAACACAGGAAGTCTTTAGTCATGTTATTCTCCAAGATAGTGTTACTCTGACAGAAAGGGAAATCAAGGCTAAGCAAGCAGAGTTGACTCGCTATAAGATCAATGCTCAAGAAACAGAGGTTTATCGTTTCTTGATTGAAAAAGCGAATCGTGTGTACAGTATGCTCTTGGGGAGAAGAAGAGATGAGCTAATGGCTGAAACTAGACGATTTGAAGAAGAGGTCAGCCAAGCATCTATGTATCATTTGCCAAAACTCTATCAATCATTTTCAAACTATCTAGACTTCCTAGAGCGAGGACTGTAAAAGAGGAGACCTTATGAATATATGGGAAACTTTAGGGATAGAGCCAACGACTGACGTCAAGCTTATTAGAAGGCGTTATGCTGAACTGGTTCGGCTCTATCACCCAGAAGACCAACCAGAAATTTACCAAGAAATTGTTGAAGCGTACCAAAAAGCCTTGACTTATGCGAGGTCTAGAAACACAAGACCAGAAAATAGCCTAAGAAAAGCGAGTGACTCTCAAGAAGCTACTGAACTTGAAGAAGAGGCGAATGGAAAGCCTAACTCTAGTCTCAACTTTGAAAACTTAACTGAAGAAACGAAGACTGAGAACGAAGAGTCTGAAAGATCTAGTCTTGATTTCAGTGATTATCAGCAATCGACTGATAAAACCAGCGATTCCTTTAACTTTGAAACCTTTAAAGCAGAAGAGAATGAGCAAAAGTCCACCCTTGACTTTAGTGACTATGATGAGGAAGTTCAGCTAAATGGAGATTCTGAAGAAAGAGCTACGAATCCCCTCAATTTTGAAACGTTTGGTGATGAAGAGAACCGTGGGCAAGAAGGAACAACAAGGTCTACTCTTGACTTTAGTAGTTATAATGAAGAAACCTATCTAATCCGAAATGCGATTGAAAGTATTGTTGGAAACGACGGGTATAACCAAGAGGAACAAGAACATCTATGGCGTCAGTTCTTTCATCAGTATCAGTATGATATGGACATTGTTCAATCCGTTTTAGAGGAAATGGATGTTTATATTTTTAACAAACCGGAGCAATTCTCTATCCTCATTCCCTTGCTAGAAGACTATATACCTGACTTTAAGTACTGGGGCTATTACTATAAACTGAAGTATTGGAAAGTTAAAAGAGCTATAGCAGAAGAGGAAGGCAGTTCGCTTGAAAGCGCACATGAAGCCACTGAAGAATTCTATTATTCTTATCAACTTTGCCAAGAAATTCTCCAAGATTTTAACAAAGCAAATCAATTGAGCTCTTGGATAGAGTTTTTCAAGCACCCCTATCTGAGCTTTATGGTCTTAGATCAGGTAAATCAAAATCGTCAGATAATCAAGAGTGTGCCAGTTTTAACCTATATCCTGGAAAAAAACCGACAAGTCATATTTGAAGAGGATTATCCACTCTTGAATGACTTGGCTGATTACATAGAGGAAGTAAAAGGGGAGCTGGGAGAAAACGTTGACTTTAGTCACTACTCTCTAGATAATCCAGATGAAGTTGAGGCAGCCTTCTATGAGTTGCTCCATGCTCAGTATGAAGACGAGTATAAACTGTTACGTGATTGGCAATATCTTTTTGAATCAGTCAAAGATCACACGCTCCTACTTGATTTGTTAGAAAAAGTGGACGTCTATCCTTTAACCAATGCGAAAGTGTTAGCACTCGTTCTCCAATTTGTGGAGCGTTACAGCGATGAGGAATCAAATCCTTACCTGAAAAAACTCCATTTCTGGAAGAGTATCCATTCTTATCCTTCAGTGGTAGAGGAGTATGCACTTAACAAAAAAGAAAATTTTGATTACTGGTACAATGAAGGTTATCTCTATATTGATAAGCTTACTAAGAGCGATGAAGATATCAATGATTGGGAGAAGTGGAGAAGCTACTTTAAAGGAAGACCACGCATTCTAACGATTTTGCTTCAGCAGATCTATAAGGAGTACCATCGGTTTACAGACGGCGAGCTCCTGAGATATGTTTTAGCTCCTTTTCCTACTTCTAAAATGGCTCCCCAAATGATGACGGAGGAGACAGACCAGAAACTAGAAGAGATGACAGTTTATGCTTATGAACTTAGTCATCCAAAGGCCAAGCTCTCTTATTTGGATTGGAAAAAAAGACAAGTCTTTAAAAATAAGTTTCTTCAGTTTGTCTTTGGTCTATTTTCGATTGTGAGTTTGATACTCAGTGTTCTAGAGCAACCTATTGATAATTTATGGGTCCATGCTGGTATGTTTTCTCTCTTTTACGTCTATATGCTAAAATTAAGGCAAACACAGATTGAGGAAGGAGTGACAGCTAGGGGTTCAAAACGAAAATTCTACCACAGTCCCCATCCATGGTTCCTATTCATCTTGTTATTGCTCCTCGTCACTCCATTCTTACCGTTTGGTCTTATTGGGGCCCTTATTTTCATTACATTTTTCTGTCTCATCGATGGTTTCCAGGTGAGTCAAGGGCTGAAGTGGGATTATTCTTTGGATAAGCTGATTCCTGTCGGTATCTTTCTTTCTGCTGGCTTTCTTTCTGCTTTGGCAAATCAAAGCCAGACTATTTCAGGAGTTGCAATATCTTACTTCCATATTTTTGCAATCCTTGTGATTTGCTTGTCCTTTACAAGATTTAGTCCTGGATTTCCACCATCTCTGAAGAAAATCCTTCTTCCAGCAATCTTGGGAATTCTACTCTTTCAAACGTTGCCATATATTCACAGCCGTTTAGATATCTTTGATCCAACTATTCTACGAAATGAAACTCTGGCCATAACCGTTATCCTCTTGTTAAATGGAATCGCCTTGTCTTATTTTACAAAGGAACAAAGCTTCATGATTGGTGTGAAGAAGGTCTTTATGATTTATGGATTGCAAATCTTTATTTTCCTAAGAAGACTGTTCCGAATCCTATTTGCACCAAATTCAGTTTTCGGTAATAACTATCATCACAAAGACTTACTAATCATGAACAGTGAATTTACGTTCTACTTCCTCGAAGGACTTTTTGTCCTTATCATGCTTTTCCTTATTCGTAATATACGCAAGGAAAATCGTAAAAGTGCTGCTTAGAATGAAAGCTTAGAGAAGAGGACTCTAGTTCAAGTTTCTAGTAAATTTTCCTGAATAAAGGTATAATGGAACTATTAAAATGAAAGAGGTAATGAAAATGGCTTCAAAAATGCTACACACTTGCTTGCGAGTAGAAAACCTTGAAAAATCAATCGCTTTTTATCAAGATGCTTTTGGTTTTAAAGAATTGCGTCGCAGAGATTTTCCAGATCATGCTTTCACCATTGTCTATCTGGGACTTGAGGGGGATGACTATGAGTTGGAGTTAACCTATAATTATGATCACGGTCCTTACGTGGTAGGAGATGGATTCGCCCATATCGCCCTCAGTACACCTGACCTTGAGGCCCTACATCAAGAACATAGCGCTAAAGGCTATGAGGTGACAGCCCCTAATGGACTTCCAGGAACTCAACCAAACTATTACTTTGTCAAGGATCCTGACGGTTACAAGGTCGAAGTCATTCGTGAAAAATAATCCCATGAAGTCAAGTAGAATGTTCGTTTTCTACTTGACTTTTTTTCTTTGAAAGAGTATACTAATACAAATTTAACCTTTAAGGGGAGTCCAGAGAGACTCACAAGGTGTCAGATAAAAGGGATAGGGGACTCTCTGTGGGGACTTTTTAAGTGTGCGCATGAATTCTAACCTAACCTAACTGAGGCCTTGCATTAGCAAGGTCTTTTCTTTATCTGGTCCCCTTAAATTTAAGGAGGAAAATCATGAATCCCACATGTAAGAAACGTTTGGGTGCCATTCGTTTGGAGACCATGAAGGTGGTCGCTCAGGAGGAAATTGCGCCAGCAATCTTTGAATTAGTTCTAGAAGGAGAAATGGTTGAAGCCATGCGAGCAGGCCAATTTCTTCATCTGCGTGTGCCTGATGATGCCCATCTCTTGCGCCGTCCTATTTCAATTTCGTCTATTGACAAGGCAAACAAGCAGTGTCATCTCATTTATCGGATTGAGGGGGCTGGGACAGCTATTTTTTCAACCTTACGTCAGGGAGATACTCTTGATGTGATGGGGCCTCAGGGAAATGGTTTTGACTTGTCTGATTTAGACAATCAGAGCCAAGTTCTCCTCGTTGGTGGTGGGATTGGTGTTCCCCCCTTGCTTGAAGTAGCCAAGGAATTGCATGCGCGTGGGGTGACAGTAGTGACAGTCCTCGGTTTTGCCAGCAAGGATGCTGTTATTCTCGAAACCGAATTGGCCCAATATGGTCAGGTCTTTGTAACGACAGATGATGGTTCTTATGGCATTAAGGGAAATGTGTCAGTCGTCATCAATGACTTAGACAGTCAATTTGATGCTGTTTACTCATGTGGAGCGCCTGGAATGATGAAGTATATCAATCAAAGATTTTATGATCATCCAAGAGCCTACCTATCTCTGGAATCTCGTATGGCTTGTGGGATGGGAGCTTGCTATGCCTGTGTCCTAAAAGTGCCAGATAGTGAGACCGTCAGCCAACGCGTCTGTGAAGATGGCCCTGTTTTCCGCACAGGAACAGTTGTATTATAAGGAGAAAGTCATGACTACAAATCGCTTACAAGTTTCTCTACCGGGCTTGGATTTGAAGAATCCGATTATTCCAGCATCAGGCTGTTTTGGTTTTGGTCAGGAGTATGCCAAGTACTATGATTTAGACCTTTTAGGCTCCATTATGATCAAGGCGACGACACTAGAACCCCGTTTTGGGAATCCAACTCCCAGAGTTGCAGAGACACCTGCCGGTATGCTCAATGCAATCGGTTTGCAAAATCCAGGTTTAGAAGCTGTTTTAGCTGAAAAGTTGCCTTGGCTGGAAAGAGAGTATCCTACGCTTCCCATCATCGCAAATGTTGCAGGCTTTTCAAAACAAGAGTACGCTGCCGTTTCTCGAGGAATTTCCAAGGCTAAAAATGTAAAAGCTATCGAACTCAATATCTCTTGTCCGAATGTGGATCACGGTAATCATGGACTTTTGATTGGGCAAGATCCTGACTTGGCTTATGAAGTGGTAAAAGCGGCTGTGGAAGCCTCTGATGTGCCAGTTTATGTTAAGTTAACCCCTAGTGTAACGGATGTTGTCACTATTGCTAAAGCCGCAGAAGATGCAGGAGCAAGTGGCTTAACCATGATCAATACCCTTGTCGGTATGCGCTTTGACCTCAAAACTAGAAAACCAATCCTAGCCAATGGAACAGGTGGAATGTCAGGTCCAGCAGTTTTTCCAGTAGCCCTCAAACTCATCCGACAAGTCGCCCAAACAACCGACCTTCCCATCATTGGAATGGGGGGAGTGGATTCGGCTGAAGCAGCGCTAGAAATGTATCTGGCTGGAGCGTCTGCCATCGGAGTTGGAACAGCCAACTTTACCAATCCTTATGCCTGTCCTGATATCATCGAACATCTACCAAAAGTCATGGATAAATATGGCATTAGCAGTTTGGAAGAACTACGCAAGGAAGTCAAAGCCAGTCTGAGATAAGCTAGTCTTTCCTTATCGTCAACAAGAAATAGAATCTTCATCAATTTGTAATATTTCCGTCGGTTAACTATGTTACAATAGGGTTTAGAAAACGTTATTGGAGCATTTAAATGAAACGATGGAAAGTGGCCCTAGTAAGTGCTGGCTTATTGGGGTGTTTTTTTACTGTAGTGGAGACAGCAAAAGCAGAAGAGGGGACGTGGCAAGGAAAGACCTACCTCAAATCAGACGGGAAACCAGCAACCAAGCAATGGCTTTTTGACCAAACGCATCAGAACTGGTTTTATCTTAAAGAAGATGGTCAACGTGCAGAAAACGGTTGGTTGACTGTTGCTGGTAAGGACTACTATTTTAACGAAGCTGGAAAATTAGCTACAAAAACGTGGATTGGCCAGTACTATGTGACTGAAAGTGGTGCTAAAGCAAAGGAACAGTGGGTATTTAATCAGGAACAAGAATCCTGGTATTATCTCAAGTCTGATGGTCAGAAAGCTCAAAAAGAATGGATTCAACAAGGTCAAGAAAAATATTACCTTAAAGAAGACGGGAAAATGGCCAAAGATGAGTGGATCACTCAAGGTGAGAACCAGTACTACATCAATTCACAAGGTAAAATGCTGAAAAATGCCTGGCTTGGTAAGAATTATATATCAGAAAATGGTCATAAGGTTAAACAAGCCTGGATTTATGATGACAACTATAGCAGTTGGTTCTACCTTCAACAAGACGGTACCTATGCTGAAAATGGGTGGTTAACTATAGATGGGAAGGACTACCATTTTAAATCAGGCGGTTATCTTTCTACTGAACGTTGGATTGATCGCTTCTATGTTGCGAAGAGTGGAGCTAAATTGAAATCGGAATGGCTCTTTGATAAGAATTATGATGCTTGGTTTTACTTGAAATCTGATGGTAGCTATGCCGAAAAAGGCTGGGAAACGATCAAAGAAAAAGATTACCATTTCAAATCAGGCGGCTATCTTTCTACTGAGCGCTGGATTGACCGCTTCTATGTTGCTAAAAGTGGAGCTAAATTGAAATCGGAATGGCTCTTTGACAAGAATTATAACTCTTGGTTTTACTTGAAAGCTGACGGAACCTATGCTGAAAAAGGTTGGCAAACCATCAAAGGCAAGGATTACCATTTCAAATCAGGCGGCTACCTCTCTACGGAAACTTGGATTGACCGCAGTTATGTGACGAGTAGTGGAGCAAAAGCTGGCAAAGGGTGGCTCTTTGACAAGAATTATAACTCTTGGTTCTATATCAACTCTGATGGAAATTATGCCAATAAAGAATGGCTCTGGGATAATGGTTACTACTATCTCAAATCTGGTGGTTATATGGCTGCGAGTGAGTGGGTATGGTACAAGAATAACTGGTTCTACCTCAAGTCAAATGGAAAGATGGCTGAGAAAGAATTAATCTACGATTCATCCGACCAATCATGGTATTACCTTAAATCAGGCGGTTATATGGCAAAAAATGAAACTGTGGATGGTCATACCTTGGATGCTTCTGGTAGATGGCATGTTGCGGATAAAACCAAATATTACAAAGTTAAACCCATCACAGCCTATGTCTATAGTGCATCTGGAGAAATCTTGAGTTACATTAACCAAGGAAGCATTGTTTCACTGGATAGCTCGACGCGAAAAGGCGGCCGACTTGCAGTTTCGATTTCTGGCTTGTCTGGCTATATGAATCAAAGTGATTTGACAGCAGTAGATGAAGGTAGCGAGTTTATCCCTCATTATACTAGTGATGGGAAATTCCTCTACCATGAACTCTCTCCATACACGAGTATCAAAGTAGCTCCACACACTTCTGCTATGGTTATTGGTAAGAAGTACTACTCAACTGATGGAGAGCATTTTGATGGCTTTACCATTAAAAATCCTTTCCTCTATAAAAACTTGAGAGAACCAAGTAATTATAGTGCAGCTGAATTGGATAAACTGTATTCGATGATGAACTTGCAGGATAGTCCTCTTGCAGGTAAAGGAGCGACTTTCAAAGAAGCTGAGGAACGCTACGGTGTCAATGCCCTTTACTTGATGGCACATAGTGCCCTTGAAAGTGCTTGGGGACGCAGTCAAATTGCCAGAGATAAGAACAACTTCTTTGGTATTGCTGCTTATGATACTAGCCCATATCTCTCAGCCAAGAGCTTTGATAATGTGGATAAAGGAATCCTTGGAGCGGCCAAGTGGATCCGTGAGAATTACATTGACTACGGCAGAGACCACCTTGGAAATAAAGCAACCGGGATGAATGTTCGCTATGCTTCTGATCCATACTGGGGTGAGAAAATAGCCAGCATCATGATGACTATCAATAGTAGACTTGGTGGGAAAGACTAATCAAAAGAAAACAACGGTAACTACTGAAAAGTGGTTATCGTTTTTGTTTTAAACATTGGAGGAGGAATAGTATAATAACAGTCTTTTTATTCTTGAACAATTAACAAAATGATAGTAAAATGTAATAGGAGATATTAATCTAATTACTATATAAAAAGGAGATTTTTATGAAAAAGCTACTATCCTTCTCAATTGCCTTGCTTTCAATCACAACATTAGTTGCTTGTTCTGGACATAAGGCGGAATCAAAGGTCCCAGAAGAAAAAATTGAACAGAAGCAAATCAAGTTCGATGAAAAGTTGTTTAAAGAAGCTGGACTCTTGCCTTTTAAAAATGAGAAACAACTAGAACTTGGGGAATTGGATTCTAAATCACGCGCAACGGGTGCTCATATTCAACTTAAGGACAGCGATGAGCCAACTGAGAAGAGAGAGTCCAAGTTGACTTATGATCCAGTTGGATGGCACAATTATAAATTCTTTTATGGTGATGGTAAAAAAGAAGCTTGGTTGATGAGTCGAGGCCATCTGATCGGGTACCAGTTTAGTGGATTAAACGATGAAAAGAGGAATCTGGTTCCAATGACTAACTGGCTAAATGCTGGAAATTATTCTGGAACAGATGACCAAAACCAAAGTAGCATGCTTTACTATGAAAATCGATTGGACTCTTGGTTGGCCAATCACCCAAACTATTATCTTGACTACAAGGTGACCCCAATCTATCAGAAAGATGAATTGATTCCGAGACAAATTGAATTGCAGTATGTGGGAATAGATGAAACCGGCAAACTCTTGGAGATCAAGTTGGGTGGTAGTAAAGAAAAGGTTGATCAGTATTCAGTGACGCATGTCGTTTTAGACAATGTTTCAGCTAATGCTGAAATCAATTATTTGGATGGTACTGCTAAGAATACAGTTGAAGATGCAAAGATAAAAGAAGAAAAAGAAAAGGCTAAGAAGGAAGCTGAGGAAAAAGCCAAGAAAGAGGCAGAAGAAAAAGAAGCAGCTGAAAAGAAAGCAAAAGAAGAAGAACAGGAAAAAGCTCGCCAAGCCGCACAAGAACAGGAAGAAAGCCAGGAATCAAACTCGCAATCAACAAATTCAGGTGGCTACTTTAGAGATAAAAACGGAAGATGGCACAGACCAAATGGTAAATTTGCTTCCAAGAAAGAAATCAGAGAAGCCGGATTGCAGTGGTAGGATGAATTTAGTAGATATACAGTCAAAAAGCCGTTGGAAAACGGTTTTTTGTTATAATTAAACTAAGAATTTAGAATTAAAGGAGAAAAATTTGATGAGATACATAACTCTTGGTCAAGATGACAAAGAATTATCAGAAATTGTTCTCGGAATGATGAGAATAAAAGATAAGTCTGTAAAAGAAGTTGAAGAGCTTGTGGAAACAGCACTTTCTGTTGGAATCAATGCTTTTGACTTGGCTGATATTTATGGTCGTGGTCGTTGTGAAGAACTGTTAGGTATTGTCCTAAAAAATCGTCCAGATTTAAGAGAAAAGATGTGGATTCAGTCCAAATGTGGCATTCGCATTGAAGAATTTACCTATTTTGATTTTTCTAAGGACTATATTATAAAATCAGTCGACGGAATTTTGCAAAGATTGAAGATTGATCATCTAGATAGCTTGCTTCTTCATCGACCAGATGCTTTGATGGAATCTGACCAAGTAGCAGAAGCCTTTGATCTTCTTTATAAACAAGGTAAGGTCCGAGATTTTGGAGTTTCTAATCAAAATCCTATGATGATGGAGTTGCTTAAAAAAGATGTCAAGCAGCCGTTAGCTGTTAATCAGCTACAATTGAGTGCGGCTTTTACTCCAGGATTCGAATCAGGTTTTCATGTTAATATGGAAGATAGTCAAGCAACTATGCGAGATGGCAGCGTTTTTGAATATTGCAAATTACACGATGTGGTCATTCAAGCATGGTCTGTCTTACAATTCGGGTATTTTAAAGGGAACTTTGTTGGTAATGAGAAATTTCAAGCTTTGAATCAAGTACTTGATCGTCTAGCTTTTAAATATGGAGTAACCCCTTCAACTATTGCCATTTCTTGGATATTGCGTTATCCAGCAAAAATGCAGGCAGTCGTAGGTACAACAAATCCTAAGCATTTGAGAGAAGTTAGCCAAGCGGCAAACTTTAGCTTAACAAGAAAAGAATGGTATGAAATTTATCTTGCAGCAGGGAATAATTTGCCGTAAGTAGAAGCAGATTTAAATAAATCACAGTCAAAAAGCCGTTGGAAAACGGTTTTTTGTTATAATTAAATGAAGAATGTAGAATTGAAGGAGAAAATCATGACATTTGAAGAGATCCTGCCTGGATTAAAGGCCAAGAAAAAATATGTACGAACTGGTTGGGGAGGGGCTGAAAACTATGTCCAACTCTTTGACACTATCGAGCAAAACGGGGTTGCACTTGAAGTGACGCCCTATTTCCTAATCAACGTGTCTGGAGAAGGGGAAGGTTTTTCCATGTGGAGCCCGACACCTTGTGATGTTTTGGCGACAGATTGGGTAGAAGTGAATGACTAAATGTGTACTCATTACAGGTGTGAGTTCAGGTATCGGACTTGCTCAAGCTCGCCTCTTTTTAGAGAATGGCTATCAAGTTTATGGAGTTGACCAAGGAAAAAATCCACTCTTACAAGGTGATTTCCACTTTTTACAGAGAGATTTGACCTTGGACTTGGAGCCAATTTTTGACTGGTGTCCTCAGGTGGATGTTTTGTGCAATACTGCAGGAGTTTTGGATGCTTATAAGCCTTTATTGGAACAATCAGCGCAGGAAATTCAAGAGTTTTTTGAAATCAACTATATGACTCCTGTTGAGTTGACTCGCTATTATTTGACGCAAATGCTGGAAAATAAAAAAGGAATCATTATCAATATGTGCTCGATTGCTTCGAGCCTAGCAGGTGGTGGTGGTCACGCCTATACCTCGTCTAAGCATGCTTTGGCTGGGTTTACCAAGCAGTTGGCTCTGGACTATGCTGAAGCTGGGATTCAGGTCTTTGGGATTGCTCCAGGTGCTGTCAAGACAGCTATGACTGCTGCCGACTTTGAACCCGGTGGGTTGGCTGACTGGGTAGCTAGTGAAACGCCAATCAAGCGCTGGATTAAGCCAGAGGAAGTAGCAGAAATTAGCCTTTTCTTAGCAAGTGGAAAAGCGAGCGCCATGCAAGGACAAATCCTGACCATTGATGGTGGTTGGTCGTTGAAGTAGGAGGAGTTGGATGGAAATCAAAAAACACTTTGGAGTCTATGCTGTTTGCTTTGAAAACGGGAAGTTACTCTGCATTGAAAAAACGAGAGGCCCTTATCAACATCGTTATGATCTACCCGGTGGTAGTCAGCAACTTGGGGAAGGATTGACGGAAACGTTGATTAGAGAAGTTATGGAAGAGACGGGATATACTGTTAGAAGCTACTCTAATCCTCGAATCTACGATGTTTTCGTCAGGGAAGAGTTAACAAATTTTATGGTTCACCATATCATGGCCTTGTATGATGTTGAGATAAACAAGAAGGAAGCTCAAGTTACGATTTCGGAAGCTGTCTCTGATGGTGCGAATGATTCACTCGGATATGTTTGGATGGATATTCAGAAAATCACAGAAGAAAATGCATCACCATTAGTCTTGAAGGTTAAGTCTGAATTATTAGGATTTCCAGAACTGGACAAGACTTCTTACATGAATTGGAAGGTGAATGATGAGAAACCAACTTGTCCTTAGTGGAGAACAAATTGTTGAAAAAGTTTATCCTCAGTTATTGCACCACGTCGGTATGATTCGTGGAGAATACTTACTGAGAGAGCTTAATCAAAACATCCTATTAGCAAGTTGCCAGCAATTTGTAAAAGGAGTAAGTAAAAAATTACAAAGGAGCAAACTATGACACCGCAAGAAATGTGGAATGCATATAAGCAAATTAACCCCTCTATCGGAGATGAGATAGATGCCTGGGCTTTTGGAGTGGAAGCAGATCTCTTGGCAGATTTGGTTTTAAAAGGCGAAAAGACAGCAACAGCCTCAGCCTATGACCTCTACTCACTAGAAGACGAACCCCTTCCGCAAGAAGGGACCTTTGATGTTATTTTAGATAGTCAAAATCAGGCTGTCTGTATTGTCGAAATTACCAAGGTCTCCGTTCAGCCTTTTCATCAAGTTTCTGCCGACCATGCCTATAAGGAAGGGGAAGGTGACAAATCCCTAGCCTATTGGCGTCAGGTTCATGAGGATTTTTTCACCGAGTGGATGAGGGAAGCCGGACTGACTTTTACCCCTGACAGCAAGGTTGTTCTGGAAGAATTTCGCAAGGTCTACCCACTGTAGAATGTAGAAGGAAGAAAGTTTTGGAAATTGCCGTCCAATCCTTTTTTCTTAAGCAAAACATGATATAATAAGTTTGTTTGAAGAAGAGTAAAACTCTTAAACTTAGAATAGGAGAAAACTATGCAAGCAGTTGAACATTTTATTACGCAATTTGTTCCTGAACATTATGATTTATTTTTAGACTTGAGTCGTGAGACCAAGACCTTTTCTGGGAAGGTGACCATTACTGGTCAAGCACAGAGTGACCGTATTTCCCTTCACCAAAAAGACTTGGAAATCACTTCTGTAGAAGTTGCGGGTCAAGCTCGTCCATTTACAGTTGACCATGACAATGAAGCCCTTCATATCGAATTGGCTGAGGCTGGTCAAGTTGAATTGGTCATTGCTTTTTCAGGAAAAATTACAGACAACATGACAGGGGTTTACCCTTCTTACTACACAGTGGATGGTGTCAAGAAGGAAGTCTTGTCTACTCAGTTTGAAAGCCATTTTGCGCGTGAAGCCTTCCCATGTGTGGATGAGCCAGAAGCAAAAGCGACTTTTGACCTCGCTCTACGTTTTGACCAAGCAGAAGGTGAAGTGGCCTTGTCAAACATGCCAGAAATTGATGTGGAAAACCGTAAGGAAACAGGCATCTGGAAGTTTGAGACAACACCTCGTATGTCATCTTACTTGTTGGCTTTTGTTGCAGGTGATTTGCAAGGGGTTACTGCTAAAACTAAGAACGGTACCCTCGTAGGTGTCTACTCAACCAAAGCCCACCCACTATCTAACCTTGATTTCTCACTGGACATCGCTGTTCGCTCAATTGAGTTTTACGAAGATTACTACGGAGTTAAGTATCCAATTCCTCAATCGCTCCACATCGCCCTTCCTGACTTCTCAGCAGGTGCCATGGAAAACTGGGGTCTTGTGACCTACCGTGAAGTTTACTTGGTTGTGGATGAGAACTCAACCTTTGCTAGCCGTCAACAAGTTGCTCTAGTTGTAGCACATGAGTTGGCTCACCAATGGTTTGGAAACCTCGTGACTATGAAATGGTGGGATGACCTTTGGCTCAATGAAAGCTTCGCCAACATGATGGAATACGTCTGTGTGGATGCCATTGAGCCAAGTTGGAATATCTTTGAAGACTTCCAAACAGGTGGTGTGCCGGGAGCACTTAAACGCGATGCGACTGATGGCGTTCAGTCTGTTCACGTTGAAGTCAAACACCCAGATGAAATCAATACCCTCTTTGACGGAGCTATCGTCTATGCCAAAGGAAGCCGTCTCATGCACATGCTTCGTCGTTGGCTCGGTGATGCTGATTTTGCTAAAGGTTTGCATGCTTACTTTGAAAAACACCAATATGGAAATACCATTGGTCGTGACCTATGGAATGCCCTTGGACAAGCTTCAGGCCGTGATGTAGCATCTTTCATGGATTCTTGGTTGGAACAACCTGGTTATCCAGTTCTCACTGTCAAAGTTGAAAATGATGTCTTGAAGATTTCGCAAAAACAATTCTTCATCGGTGAGCACGAAGACAAGAACCGTCTCTGGGTGGTGCCACTCAACAGCAACTGGAAAGGCTTGCCAGATACACTTGAAACTGAAAGTATCGAAATCCCTGGCTACGCCGCTCTTCTTGCTGAAAATGAAGGAGCTCTTCGTCTCAATACGGAAAATACCGCCCACTATATTACCGACTATCAAGGAGACTTGTTAGAGGCTGTTCTTGCTGAGCTAGAGACACTTGATAACACAAGCAAATTGCAAATCGTTCAAGAACGTCGTTTGTTGGCTGAAGCAGGACACATTTCTTATGCAGACTTGCTCCCAGTCCTTGATAAACTAGCTAAGGAAGAGTCTTACTTGGTAGTTTCAGCTGTATCTCAAGTGATTGCTGCCCTTGAGCGCTTTATCGATGAAGGAACAGCAACTGAGAAAGCCTTTAATACACTCGTTGCTAAATTGGCTCGTCACAACTATGACCGTCTTGGTTTTGAAGCCAAAGATGGTGAATCAGATGAAGACGAATTGGTCCGTCAGTTGACCATTTCCATGATGATTCGCTCAAATGATGCAGAAGCTAGTCAAGTTGCTAGCCAAATCTTTGCAGCTCACAAGGAGAATCTTGCAGGACTTCCAGCAGCCATCCGTGCTCAAGTTCTCATCAATGAAATGAAACACCATGAGACCAAAGACTTGGTCGCAACTTATCTGGACCTCTACACTCATGCGACAGATGCAGTCTTTAAACGCCAGTTGGCAGGAGCTCTTGCATACAGTACAGATGCCGACAATATCCAAACCTTGATTGACTCATGGAAAGATAAATTTGTAGTGAAACCACAAGACCTTTCTTCATGGTACCTCCAATTCCTCGGACACCAAGCGACTCAAGAAACTGTTTGGGTATGGGCGCGTGAAAACTGGGCTTGGATCAAGGCAGCTCTTGGAGGTGATATGAGCTTTGACAGCTTTGTCATCTTCCCATCACACATCTTTAAAACAGAGCAACGCTTGGTAGAGTACAAGGAATTCTTTGAGCCACAACTCTCTGACCTTGCTCTTAGCCGTAACATTCGTATGGGTATCAAAGATATCGCAGCGCGTGTTGACTTGATTAAGCGTGAGAAAGCAGCAGTCGAAGCTGTTGTAGCCCAATATGCCAAAGCTTAATTCGTTCGAAATGTAAATAAAGAACTCAACTTTCTATCTGAAAATAAGAGAGAGTTGAGTTTTTTTTAAGGCAATTTTGGTATAATAATCATAACAAGGAGGAGTTTCTGATGATAAAAATCTTATTAGTGGAAGATGACCTAGGTCTGTCAAACTCAGTATTTGACTTTTTAGATGATTTTGCAGATGTCATGCAGGTCTTTGATGGAGAGGAAGGTCTCTACGAAGCAGAAAGTGGCGTTTATGACTTGATTCTGCTTGACCTGATGTTGCCTGAAAAAAATGGCTTCCAAGTTTTGAAAGAATTGCGTGAAAAAGGAATTACGACACCAGTTCTTATCATGACTGCTAAGGAAAGTTTGGATGATAAGGGACATGGTTTTGAGTTGGGGGCAGATGACTACCTCACCAAACCTTTCTACCTAGAAGAACTCAAAATGCGGATCCAAGCCCTTCTCAAACGTTCAGGCAAGTTTAACGAAAATACCTTGACCTATGGGGATGTTGTCGTCAACCTTTCAACGAATGAGGTTAAGGTAGAAGATACGCCTGTGGAACTGCTCGGAAAAGAGTTTGAGTTATTGGTTTACTTCCTTCAAAATCAAAATGTTATTCTTCCCAAGACACAAATTTTTGACCGTCTATGGGGATTTGATAGCGATACGACGATTTCCGTTGTAGAAGTCTATGTCTCAAAAGTTCGTAAGAAATTGAAGGGAACAGCCTTTGCTGAAAATCTTCAAACCTTGCGTAGTGTCGGGTATATTTTAAAAGATGTTCAATAAACTAAAAAAAACATGGTATGCAGATGATTTCAGCTATTTCATTCGAAACTTTGGAGTGTTCACCCTGATCTTCTCTGCCATGACCTTGATTATCCTCCAGGTCATGCACTCCAGTCTCTACACTTCTGTAGATGAAAAACTTCAAGCCCTTAGTAGCAGTCCCCAAGCGGTTATCCAGTTAGCCCTGAATCGGGCAACCGAAGAAGTCAAGGATATTCAACCCGCAACAGCGGATGCCAACAAGGCTGAAATCAAACCCAATGTTAGCTCCAATACGGAAGTCTTGCTCTTTGACAAGGATTTTAACCAACTCTTACTGGGCAATCGCTTTTTAGGCTTGGACAAGATCAAGCTGGACAAAAAAGAGTTGAATCACATTCGCCAAATCCAAGTTGTCAATAGCTACGGTCAGGAAGAAACCTATCGGATGATTTTGATGGAAACCAATTCTTCCTCTGTATCAAGCAATGTCAAATATGCGGCAGTTTTAATCAATAGTAGCCAGCTCGAGCAAATCAGCCAAAACCACGAGCATTTAATTGTTGTAGTCATGGCTAGTTTCTGGCTCCTGTCTTTAATTGCCAGTGTTTATCTGGCACGTGTCAGTGTCAAACCCTTGCTGGAAAGTATGCAAAAGCAGAAGTCCTTTGTCGAAAATGCCAGTCACGAACTGAGAACGCCTTTGGCCGTTTTACAAAATCGTTTAGAAAATCTCTTTCGAAAACCAGAGGCGACGATCATGGAATCCAGCGAAAGTATTGCTTCGAGCCTTGAAGAAGTTCGAAACATGCGCTTTCTCACGACCAATCTTCTCAATCTTGCACGTCGCGATGATGGAATCAAACCAGAAATAGCAGAAGTATCACCACAGTTCTTTAAGACGACCTTTGCTAACTATGAGTTGATTGCTTCTGAAAATGATCGTATTTTTGAGTATGAAAATCGGATTTATCGTCCTTTCATGACCGATCAGTTGCTCCTAAAACAGCTCATGACCATCTTATTTGACAATGCCATCAAGTATACCGAAGAAGATGGGAAAATTGAGTTTGTAGTCCATGCTACAGATCGTCACCTCTATCTAACAGTAACGGATAACGGAATTGGAATCTCAGCTGCTGACAAGAAGAAAATCTTTGACCGTTTTTATCGTGTAGACAAGGCAAGAACTCGTCAGAAAGGTGGCTTTGGTCTTGGACTATCCTTGGCCAAGCAAATCGTAGATGCCTTACGAGGAACGATTAGCGTAAAAGATAACAAACCTAGAGGAACAATTTTTGAAGTTAAGATCGCTATTCAATCTCCTTCAAAACGTAAGAATAAATAAAAAAGACAGTTATATAACTGTCTTTTTTGATAACTAGAAAAGAGGTTGGTAGTAGTACCAACCTTTATTTTGAAAATTTTCGTTTCATTATCTTTCGTTGAAGTTGTAAAAGGGCGAAACTAAGACCCATTGCAGCGATAAAGGATAAAGCTGTGTTCAATTTTAAGGCTAAAAAGATAAAACTAAACAGTGCCATAAAAATACAGAAACAAGCGATATTTACAAAAAATAAAATCTCTTTTAGGTTAGGGCCGACTGGGGCTTCAGGTGTGTAATCTTGGTAAAGCGGAGTTTGTTTCGATTCGGGAGCTTGTTCAAACTCATAAGCTTCTAGTTTTCTTGCGGACATGATTCTCTCCTTAACAGTACATAACTATTTTATCATTTTTTATGCAAAGAATTATTACAGGATTGTTACAAAACTACTAAAGTCTCTTATCATCCTCTAAGTCGCTCTCTTGACACCTACAAGGGAAAATGGTAGCATGGATGTTACACTTAGAACAGATGACCTGACCTTCTCTTTTATAAATATACTGAGAAAGGAAAGGATAACTTATATAAATTGATAGCAAGCTGAGGCTTTTTCCTAAGATGATTTGTTGAGTTGCTACCTGGATACTTTTGAAGAGTATTGGTAGGAGTTGTTTTGAATGGATGATAAGACAGCGATTCTGTCTATTGGACTGGGTGGCTTTTAAACTACCTCTGGGAAATGTTAAAGGAGACAAGCATGTATCTTGCTATCAAAGAGATATTACGAAACAAACTTCGATATAGTTTGATTCTAACTACCATTTTTCTTATCGCTTTTATGGTCTTTTTTATGACCAGTCTAGCTCTTGGTCTTGTGCGAAACAACCGAGCCGCTATTGATAACTGGCAAGCGACGGGAGTGGTTTTATCTGACTACGCAAATGATAATTTGACGGCATCTTTTATTCCTGAAAAGGACTACAAGGATAAGAGTTCTGAAGAGGCTGCTCCATTGGGCTATATGTTTGCTGTAACCAATCTAGTCGATGGTAGTGAAAAGGTCAATGTTTCCATTTTTGCTCAAGACTGGGACTCTTTTATCTCTCCTAGTTTGACGGAGGGTCGTTATCCTGAAGGAGATGATGAGGTTGTCGTGGATCAGTCTTTTGAGAACTATGGGATGAAGCTAGGTGATGCCATTCAGCTCAATGGAAGCGATTCAAGTTACAAGATTGAGGCCTGACTCAAGGAAATAAATTTTTCACCGAGCCTGTTGTTTTTACGAGTCTGACAACTTATTGGACCTTACAAGGAACCTTGAAAGCCAATCGTTCCATCTCTGCCTTAGTATTGAAAAATGATATAGAAGTGACTGGCGATGGACTGAAACAGATTTCCATTCCAAAAATGATATCGAAAATTCCTGGTTACACACCTCAGGTTAATGTATTTTCAGGGATGATTCTCGCTATGATTGTCATCACAGGCTTGATTGTGGGTATTTTTGTTTATATCATTACCATCCAAAAACTAGGACTTTATGGAATAATGCGAGCTCAGGGTATACAGATCAAAACCATTGTATGGTCTCTTTTCTGTCAAATTTTCCTCCTAGCTGGTATGGGGATTGGATTAGCCTTGCTGGCTATTGGTGGAGTGATTTTAGTCTTACCAGCTACCTTCTTTTTCTACCCAAGTTGGATAGCCTACTCTGTCCTAAGCTTTGTAATTTCCTTGATGGCCCTTCTAGGTGGTGTCATTTCACTTCCACGCTTGTTAAAGGTGGACCCGATTACTGCGATTGCAGAATGATAAGGAGAATAGTATGACAGCATTGATTGAAATGACTCAAGTGACAAAAACTTACGGGGAAGGAAAGATGAAAGTCGTAGCCCTGCATGAGACGAATTTTCAGCTAAATGCTGGAGAGTTCGTGGCTATCGTTGGACCTTCGGGATCTGGAAAGACGACCTTTCTAACAACTCTAGGACAACTTCAGGAAGCATCGAGTGGAAAGATTCTAGTAAAGGGGAAGGAAACAGGCAGTTTGACGGAGAAGGAAAAAACAGACCTCCGTTTTAGAGAGTTTGGCTTCATTCTCCAGGCTTCAAACTTAATTCCTTTTCTAACGGTCAAGGAACAGCTGGATTTGATTGACAGACTGGATAAGGGAAAAAATAGTAAAAGTGACCGAAAAGAGCTCTTTGAGTTGTTGGATTTGGAAAAAGTAAAAGATCATTATCCAAAGGCTTTATCAGGTGGCGAACGTCAACGTGCGGCGATAGCTAGAGCGCTCTATAACAATCCAAGCATTGTGCTTGCAGATGAGCCGACAGCCAGTCTGGATACCCAGCGTGCTTACCAAGTAACGGAAATGTTGGCTGCCATTGCGCACGAACAAGGTAGAGGAGTTGTCATGATTACACATGATACACGCCTTCTTGATAAGGTTGACCGTATTTATGTTATGAATGATGGACACCTAGTAGAAAAAACACATGCATAAAAAAGAGTGAATGGTACAAGTTACTGTTCACTTTTTGATTGGGAAAGATAGAAATCAGTTTAACTTTTTGTGAAACTCCCAGTACCCATAGCTGATTTTTGAGAAATGTGGTATAATTTTTCTTATGGAAAAGATTATCATTACAGCAACTGCTGAAAGTATTGAACAAGTTGAACAACTACTCGAAGCCGGCGTAGATCGTATCTATGTTGGTGAGAAAGATTTTGGCCTTCGTCTGCCAACGACTTTTAGTCATGGCCAATTGCGTGAGATTGCTAAGTTGGTTCATGAAGCAGGCAAGGAATTGATTGTCGCGGTTAATGCCCTCATGCATCAAGACATGATGGATCGTATTAAGCCCTTCCTAGACTTCTTGGAAGAAATCAAGACAGACTATATTACAGTAGGAGATGCAGGTGTCTTTTATGTAGTCAACCGTGATGGCTATTCCTTCAAGACTATTTACGATGCTTCAACCATGGTAACAAGTAGTCGTCAGATTAACTTCTGGGGTCAAAAGGCAGGAGCATCTGAGGCGGTTTTAGCGCGTGAAATTCCATCTGCTGAACTCTTCAAGATGCCAGAAATTTTGGAAATTCCTGCTGAAGTGTTGGTTTACGGAGCTAGTGTCATTCACCATTCTAAGCGACCACTTTTGCAAAACTACTATAACTTTACGCACATCGATGATGAAAAAACGCGTAAACGTGACCTCTTCTTGGCAGAACCAAGTGACCCAGAAAGCCATTATTCTATCTTTGAAGACAATCATGGTACCCACATCTTTGCAAATAACGACCTTGATTTGATGACCAAATTGACAGAATTGGTAGAGCATGGTTTTACCCATTGGAAGCTAGAGGGGCTCTACACACCTGGTCAGAATTTTGTTGAGATTGCAAAACTCTTTATTCAAGCGCGTGGCTTGATCCAAGAGGGCAAATTCAGCCATGACCAAGCCTTCTTGTTAGATGAGGAAGTGCGCAAGTTACACCCTAAAAACCGTTTCCTCGATACGGGATTCTATGATTACGATCCAGATATGGTTAAATAGGACACCAAAACCCGAAATAAAAATGTTCGGGTTTTTCCAGTGTATCCATGAAATAAAAACGGATACATGTTATAATAAAAATAGCTCTTTAATGGAGGTGTTTAAGTGGAGAATCTGAAAAAGATGGCAGGTATCAAGGCTGCTGAGTTTGTCAAGGATGGTATGGTTGTTGGACTCGGTACTGGATCAACTGCCTACTATTTCGTAGAAGAAGTAGGTCGTCGGATCAAGGAAGAAGGTTTGCAGATTACTGCTGTGACAACTTCCAGTGTGACCAGTAAACAGGCTGAAGGACTTAACATCCCGCTCAAGTCGATTGATCAAGTGGATTTTGTTGATGTGACGGTTGACGGGGCGGATGAAGTAGATAGCCAGTTTAACGGAATCAAAGGCGGAGGTGGTGCCCTTCTGATGGAGAAGGTTGTGGCAACGCCCTCAAAAGAATACATTTGGGTGGTTGACGAAAGCAAACTGGTGGAGAAACTAGGTGCTTTTAAATTGCCAGTAGAAGTGGTTCAGTATGGCGCAGAACAGGTCTTTCGTCGGTTTGAGCGAGCTGGCTATAAACCAAGTTTCCGTGAAAAAGACGGCCAACGTTTTGTGACCGATATGCAGAACTTTATCATTGACCTAGCCTTGGATGTCATTGAAGATCCAATTGCCTTCGGGCAAGAATTGGACCATATCGTTGGTGTCGTAGAGCATGGTTTATTCAACCAAATGGTGGATAAGGTCATCGTTGCTGGACGAGACGGGGTTCAGATTTTAACTTCAACAAAAGCAAACTAATCAACATAATAAGGAGATACACTATGTCAAAATTTAATCGGATTCACTTGGTGGTACTGGATTCCGTGGGAATCGGTGCAGCACCAGATGCTAATAACTTTGTCAATGCAGGGGTTCCAGACGGAGCTTCTGACACACTGGGACACATTTCAAAATCAGTTGGTTTGAATGTGCCAAACATGGCTAAAATCGGTCTAGGAAATATTCCTCGCGAAACACCGCTGAAGACTGTACCAGCTGAAAGTAACCCAACAGGATATGTGACAAAATTGGAAGAAGTATCTCTTGGTAAGGATACTATGACTGGACACTGGGAAATCATGGGACTTAACATTACAGAGCCTTTCGATACTTTCTGGAACGGATTCCCAGAAGAAATTTTGACGAAAATTGAAGAATTCTCAGGACGCAAGGTCATTCGTGAAGCTAACAAACCGTACTCAGGAACAGCTGTTATCGATGACTTTGGACCACGTCAAATGGAAACTGGGGAGTTGATTATCTATACTTCAGCTGACCCTGTCTTGCAAATTGCTGCCCACGAAGACATCATTCCTCTGGATGAACTATACCGTATTTGTGAATACGCGCGTTCGATTACCCTTGAGCGTCCTGCCCTTCTAGGTCGTATCATTGCCCGTCCATATGTAGGTGAACCAGGTAACTTCACTCGTACAGCTAACCGTCGTGACTTGGCTGTATCCCCATTTGCACCAACTGTTTTGGATAAATTGAACGAAGCTGGTATCGATACTTACGCTGTTGGTAAAATCAACGATATCTTTAACGGCGCTGGTATCAATCATGACATGGGCCACAACAAGTCAAACAGCCACGGAATTGATACATTATTGAAGACCATGGGACTTCCTGAATTTGAAAAAGGGTTCTCCTTCACAAACTTAGTTGACTTTGATGCCCTTTACGGCCACCGCCGCAATGCTCATGGTTACCGTGATTGCTTGCATGAGTTCGATGAACGCTTGCCTGAAATTATCGCAGCCATGAGAGAGAATGATCTTCTCTTGATTACAGCGGACCATGGAAATGACCCAACCTATGCAGGAACAGACCACACTCGTGAATACATTCCGCTTTTAGCTTATAGTCCTGCCTTTAAAGGAAATGGTGTCATTCCAGTTGGACATTTTGCAGATATCTCAGCGACAGTTGCGGATAACTTTGGTGTTGAAACTGCCATGATTGGGGAAAGTTTCTTAGATAAATTGGTATAAGATGACGCGATATGCTTTACTTGTTCGGGGCATTAATGTAGGTGGGAAAAATAAGGTTGTTATGGCGCAACTTCGTCAAGAACTGACAGAGTTGGGACTGGAAATGGTTGAGACCTACATCAACAGTGGCAACATTTTCTTTACTTCGACAGACCCCAAAGAACGATTGGTTGAAAAGTTAGAGGCTTTCTTTGAAATCCATTATCCATTTATTCAGAGCTTTTCTTTGCTGAGTCAGGAAGACTATGAAGAAGAGCTGAATAATCTGCCAGATTGGTGGACCAAAGATTTGGCACGAAAGGATGTCCTCTTTTACACGGAGGGCTTGGATGTGGATCAAGTCATCGAGAAAGTGAACAGTTTGGAACTGGAAGATGAAGTCGTTCATTTTGGAAGACTTGGGATTTTCTGGGGGAAATTCTCTGAAGAATCATACTACGAAACAGCCTATCACAAATACTTACTCAAGATGCCTTTCTACCGCCAAATCACCATTCGTAATGCTAAAACTTTTGACAAAATCGGTCAAATGCTAAAAAAACAATAAAGGAGACACAATGACATTTTTAGATAAAATCAAGGAAACAGCTGCTTTCTTGAAAGAAAAGGGTATCCAAGCGCCTGAGTTCGGTCTAATCCTTGGATCAGGACTTGGAGAATTGGCAGAAGAAATCGAAAATCCAGTTGTAGTAGATTATGCAGACATTCCAAACTGGGGCCGCTCTACAGTCGTCGGACACGCTGGGAAATTGGTATATGGTGAACTTTCAGGGCGCAAGGTCTTGGCTCTTCAAGGACGTTTCCATTTCTACGAAGGAAATCCTCTTGAAGTCGTGACTTTCCCAGTACGTGTGATGAAAGTTCTCGGATGCGAAGGTGTCATTGTAACCAATGCAGCTGGCGGTATTGGATTTGGTCCTGGTACCTTGATGGCTATCTCAGACCATATCAATATGACGGGGCAGAACCCATTGATGGGTGAAAATTTGGATGATTTTGGTCCACGTTTCCCAGATATGTCTAAAGCCTACACTCCAGAATACCGTGCTACTGCCCATGAAGTAGCTAAGAAACTTGGTATCAAGCTTGATGAAGGTGTCTATATTGGTGTAACAGGTCCGACTTATGAAACCCCAGCAGAGATTCGTGCCTATAAGACACTTGGAGCAGATGCAGTTGGTATGTCTACAGTTCCTGAAGTTATTGTGGCAGCCCACTCTGGCTTGAAAGTTCTCGGTATTTCATGTATTACTAACCATGCTGCAGGCTTCCAAGAAGAACTCAACCACGAAGAAGTTGTAGAAGTGACTGAACGTGTTAAAGGTGACTTCAAAGGCTTGCTTAAAGCGATTATTGCAGAATTGTAATCATGTTAATAGAATTGAGGAGAATTTTTCGAAAGATTCCTTATAATCTTAGATTATTCATAGCAGTAATTCTGCAAGGAATAGTTTCGGGTTTATCTGGTATATTTCTCCATTATCTTTTAGAGATGGCGGAGGGGCTAGTTTTTGGTCATTCAGAGCATCATAATGGATTTTTGACAGATGGAGTTTCCTCCTCACGGATAGGACTAAGTTTAATAATCGTGGGTCTTAGCTCGTCCTTAGTCTGGTACTTCTTGCAAAAAAGGTCGAAGATTTATTCCATCAAAGCACAGATGGAGGATGAGACTTCACAATACAAGCTTCATTTTTTAAAACAGCTATTTCATTCAATTTGGCAGATTATTGCAGTTGGAGGGGGAGCACCTATTGGCAAAGAAGCTGCACCACGAGAGATTGGAGCCCTATTTGCAGGTCCAATTGGAAAAATATGTATACTGTCTATGAAGGATCGAATCTTTCTCCTTGCTTGTGGTGCTGGTGCTGGTTTAGCAGCTGTCTATCAGGTTCCATTAACAAGTGTTTTCTTCGTTTTTGAGACTCTAGGAATTACTTTATCTATCAAGCGATTTGTCTTAGTCGGTTTGACTACCTATGTGTCTACCTATATAGCAGGCTTGGTTATTTCAGATCATGCTCTTTACCAGCTTCCAGCTATCACATGGTCATTAAAGGAAGTGTGGATTGTCCCTTTATTACTTCTTTTCTTAACTCCCCTAGCTTGGCTTTTTGGTCGCTTAAGTAAAAGAGTGTCTTCAAACAAGATAAAAGATCAACGAATACTTCTCACTTTGCCCTCAGCTTTTCTGTTTCTTGTTGGTCTGGCAAGTTACTTTCCACATCTACTTGGCAATGGACGCATGATGGCTCAGGAAATTTTAAATGGTAGCGATGGTAAAACAGTGCTTCTCATGTTTTTCCTAAAGGCAGTGGTCGTTCTTATTATCCTTTGGGCAGGGGCCTATGGTGGTACTCTTACGCCATCTTTTGCCTTGGGGATGGCTGGAGCTGCTCTCTTAGCCATGATTCTAGGTTTGGACAGCCAGTCAAGCATTTTGCTTTTGGGATCGGTTTGCTTTTTATCTGTGACCTTGAGGGCTCCCTGGTCTGCAACTGGATTAGTAATTGGTTTCACTGGGTTAGGTTTAGATTCTCTTCCGTATCTCTTAGTAACGGCTTTCCTAGCTTATGGTTTTGCAAAAGTGTTAGACCGCTTTCCTTGGGCTAGTATACTGTGTAAGATGTCAAAGAATAAAGTAGTTAGGTAGGAAATACCCATTTCTTCTAATCAAGGATTTATCTTAAAGGATTAAAAACTATTGTCAGTTTATCAATAACTGTTTGAAATAAAAATGAACTAGGCTCGTCGGAGTCATGATTGAATACGATTTTTCCTAGCTATGAAATATAAAAATAAATAAAGAAAGGTAGAGCGAAGTGTTCTAATTTGAACACGAGCGGAAAACTCGGAAAATAGATAATCTGATTGAGAAATCAGGATTTCTCGTCAGATTCCTAATTTTCAGTCGTTTTCTTCTCGCTCTTTGTATCATAAATTATGTCTATCCATATTGCTGCTAAGCAGGGTGAAATTGCTGATAAAATTCTTCTTCCGGGGGATCCTCTTCGTGCGAAATTTATTGCGGAGAACTTCCTTGAAGATGCTGTTTGTTTTAACGAAGTGCGTAACATGTTTGGTTACACTGGTACTTACAAGGGCCACCGTGTATCAGTCATGGGTACTGGGATGGGAATGCCATCAATCTCTATCTATGCCCGTGAATTGATTGTAGACTACGGAGTGAAAAAATTGATCCGTGTCGGAACTGCTGGTTCCTTGAATGAGGATGTTCACGTTCGTGAATTGGTCTTGGCACAAGCAGCAGCGACTAACTCAAACATTATCCGCAACGACTGGCCACAGTATGATTTTCCACAAATTGCAAGTTTTGACTTGCTAGACAAGGCCTACCATATCGCCAAAGAACATGGTATGACCACCCACGTTGGGAACGTTTTGTCGTCAGATGTCTTTTACTCAAACTATTTTGAAAAGAACATCGAGCTTGGTAAATGGGGAGTTAAGGCTGTGGAAATGGAAGCAGCAGCTCTTTACTATCTTGCTGCCCAACACCATGTTGATGCACTTGCTATCATGACCATTTCTGATAGCTTGGTCAATCCAGATGAAGACACCACTGCAGAAGAACGCCAAAACACCTTCACTGATATGATGAAAGTTGGTTTGGAAACCTTGATTGCAGACTAAAATGTAATAAAAAATCCTGTTTTCAAGTGAAATCAGGATTTTTTCATGGATGCGATTTTTTCTGGGTCTGGTGTGACACGGAGGGTCTTTTGTCCTGTGTAGGTTACAAAGCCAGGTTTTCCACCAGTTGGTTTGTTGAGTTTTTTAACTTCAATCATATCCACTTGCACGAGATTTGACAAGCGCCCTTTGGAGAAGTAGGCAGCCAGTTCGGCCGCATCTGTCTTGACTTCGTCAGAAGGATTGAGATTGCCTGAGATAACGACGTGGCTTCCTGGAATGTCCTTGGCGTGGAACCAAAGTTCTTCCTTGCGAGCCATTTTAAAGGTTAGCTCCTCATTTTGCAGGTTGTTTCGACCGACATAGATGATGGTTTTGCCATCGCTTGCTAGATACTGTTCTGGTTTTTTACGCTTGTGAATTTTCTCCCGTTGTCTTCTACGGATAAAGCCTGTTTGGATCAATTCTTCACGAATTTCAGCGATTTCCTCCAGCCCAGCTTGGTTGAGCACAGTCTCCACACTTTCCAGATAGAGAATCGTTGCCTTGGTTTCTTCAATCAACTCAGTCAGGTATTTAACAGCTTCTTTGAGCTTCTGATAGCGTTTAAAGTAGCGCTGGGCATTCTGGCTGGGAGTCAGGGCCTTATCAAGCGTGATGGTGATAGGCTGATTGGTGTAGTAATTATCCAAGGTAACCTGATCTTGGTCATTAGGCACTTGGTGGAGAAAGGTTGTCAGTAATTCGCCCTTTTGGCGAAACTCCTCAGCGTTGTCTGTCGCCAGTAATTCTTTTTCTTGTTTTTTGAGTTTGTGGCGATTTTTCTGAAGCTCATTTTCAACGCGGCGAATGAGTTCGCTGGCCTGCTGCTTGACGCGATCGCGCTCTGCCTTGTCTTTGTAGTAGGTATCCAGAAGATCAGAAAGACTGGCAAAAGGCTCTCCCACCTGATTTACAAAAGGAATTGGACTGAAAGAAGACTCTGTTAGGTAAGGCTTGGTTTCTTTTCCGAAAAAGTGACGGAAGGTAGAAAGTTTATCACGAACCAAGAGTCTTTCCAATTCGTTTGCCGTATCTCGTCCTAGACCTTGAAAGAGACTTTGAAGATTTTTGGCTGTTAGTTCTTGGGTTTGCAAGATTTCAAAGAGTTTTTCATCTTTGGCAGTAAAAGGATTGAGAGATTCGGTGCTTGGCGGAGCGATATAGGTCGATCCTGGAAGTAAGGTGCGGTAGCTATTTTGTGAAAAGCCGACGTGTTTGATGACTTCGAGGATTTTATGGCTACTTTTATCGACGAGGAGAATATTGCTGTGTTTCCCCATGATTTCGATAATCAAGGTAGCCTGAATATGGTCCCCAATCTCATTTTTATTGGAAACCGTGATTTCCACAATACGGTCATTTTCGACTTGCTCAATCGACTCAATCAGGGCACCCTGCAAATACTTTCTCAAAACCATGATAAAAGTTGAAGGTTGAGCTGGATTTTCAAAGGTTGTTTGGGTCAGCTGGATGCGACCAAAAACGGGATGAGCAGAGAGGAGCAGGCGATGGCTTTGGCGGTTGCTGCGGATTTGCAAGACCAACTCTTGTTCAAAAGGCTGATTGATTTTTTGGATGCGACCATTGACTAACTCGCTTCTCAATTCCTCAACCATGTGATGTAAAAAAAATCCGTCAAATGACATCGTTCTCTCCTTGTGATTGTATTCCATAGTATTATATCAAAAAGGTAGAATAAAATCATGGAAATATGGTATAATAAAGCCAAGTAAAGAGAATCGAGAAGTACATGTATATTGAAATGGTAGATGAAACTGGTCAAGTTTCACAAGAAATCTTGCAACAAACCCAAGAGATTTTGGAATTTGCTGCCCAAAAAATAGGAAAAGAAGACAAGGAGATGGCAGTTACTTTTGTGACCAACGAGCGTAGCCACGAACTCAACCTTGAGTACCGTGATACAGATCGTCCAACGGATGTCATCAGCCTTGAGTATAAGCCAGAATTGGATATCTCCTTTGATGAGGAAGATCTGCTTGAAAATCCTGAATTAGCAGAGATGATGTCTGAGTTTGATGCCTATATTGGGGAACTGTTCATCTCTATCGATAAGGCTCATGAGCAGGCTGAGGAATACGGTCACAGCTTTGAGCGTGAGATGGGCTTCTTGGCAGTACACGGCTTTTTACACATTAACGGCTACGATCACTACACTCCGGAAGAAGAAGCGGAGATGTTCGGTTTACAAGAAGAAATTTTGACAGCCTATGGACTCACAAGACAATAAACGAAAATGGAAAAACCGTGACCTTGTATCTAGTTTAGAATTTGCTCTTACAGGAATTCTGACTGCTTTCAAGGAAGAACGAAATATGCGAAAACATGCAGTGACGGCTCTAGTAGTCATCCTTGCAGGTTTTGTTTTTCAGGTGTCACGAATTGAATGGCTCTTTCTCCTAATGAGCATTTTCTTGGTAGTAGCCTTTGAGATTATTAACTCTGCTATTGAAAATGTGGTGGATCTAGCCAGTCACTATCACTTTTCTATGTTGGCAAAGAAAGCCAAGGACATGGCGGCAGGAGCCGTGCTTGTGGTTTCCCTTCTTGCTGCAGTGATTGGTGCACTTATCTTTCTCCCACGCATTTGGGATTTACTATTTTAAACAATAAGAGGAAATTATGACATTTAAATCAGGCTTTGTAGCCATTTTAGGACGTCCCAATGTTGGGAAGTCAACCTTTTTGAATCACGTCATGGGGCAAAAGATTGCTATCATGAGTGACAAGGCGCAGACAACGCGCAATAAAATAATGGGGATTTACACCACTGATAAGGAACAAATTGTTTTTATCGACACGCCAGGGATTCATAAGCCTAAGACTGCTCTTGGAGATTTTATGGTGGAATCTGCCTACAGCACCCTTCGTGAAGTAGATACTGTTCTATTCATGGTGCCAGCTGATGAGCCACGTGGTAAGGGTGACGATATGATTATCGAGCGTCTGAAAGCTGCCAAGGTTCCTGTGATTCTGGTGGTGAATAAGATTGACAAGGTCCACCCAGATCAGCTTTTGTCTCAGATTGATGACTTCCGTAACCAGATGGACTTTAAGGAGATTGTTCCGATCTCAGCCCTTCAGGGAAATAACGTTTCTCGACTAATCGATATTTTGAGTGAAAATCTAGAGGAAGGTTTCCAGTATTTCCCATCTGATCAAATCACAGATCATCCTGAGCGTTTTTTGGTTTCAGAAATGATTCGTGAGAAAGTCTTGCACCTAACGCGTGAAGAAATCCCTCACTCAGTTGCAGTAGTGGTTGACTCTATGAAGCGTGATGAAGAGACCGACAAGGTTCATATCCGAGCTACTATTATGGTTGAGCGTGATAGCCAAAAGGGTATCATCATCGGAAAAGGTGGCGCCATGCTCAAGAAAATTGGGACCATGGCTCGTCGTGATATCGAACTCATGCTAGGAGACAAGGTCTTCCTAGAAACTTGGGTCAAGGTCAAGAAAAACTGGCGTGATAAAAAGCTAGATTTGGCTGACTTTGGCTATAATGAAAAAGAATACTAAGTAGAGGTGGGCTCATGCCTGCTTCTTGTTTTTACAGAAGGAGGATTTATGCCTGAATTACCAGAGGTTGAAACCGTTCGTCGTGGCTTAGAAAAATTGATTATAGGAAAGAAGATTTCGAGTATAGAAATTCGTTATCCCAAGATGATCAAGACAGATGTGGACGAGTTTCGAAAGGAAGTGCCTGGTCAGATTATCGAGTCAATGGGACGTCGTGGTAAATACTTGCTTTTTTACTTGACAGACAAGGTCTTGATTTCTCATTTGCGGATGGAGGGCAAGTATTTTTACTATCCGGACCAAGTTCCAGAACGCAAGCATGCCCATGTTTTCATTGAGTTCGAAGATGGAGGTACGCTTGTTTATGAGGATGTACGCAAGTTTGGTACTATGGAACTATTGGCACCCGACCTTTTGGATGCCTACTTTATTTCTAAAAAACTAGGTCCTGAGCCAAGAGAGCAGGACTTTGATTTGCAGGTCTTTCAATCTGCCCTAGCCAAGTCTAAAAAGCCTATCAAATCCCACCTCCTAGACCAAACCTTGGTAGCTGGCCTTGGCAATATCTATGTGGATGAGGTCCTCTGGCGAGCTCAGGTTCATCCAGCAAGACCTTCCCAGACTTTGACGGCAGAAGAAGCGTCAGCTATTCATGACCAAACCATTGCTGTTTTGGGGCAGGCTGTTGAAAAAGGTGGCTCGACCATTCGAACCTATACCAATGCCTTTGGGGAAGACGGAACCATGCAGGACTTCCATCAGGTCTATGATAAGACTGGACAAGCATGTTCGCGCTGTGGGACAGTGATTGAGAAATTCCAGCTCGGTGGACGAGGAACTCATTTTTGTCCTCAGTGTCAAAGGAGGGACTGATGGGAAAAATCATCGGAATCACAGGAGGAATTGCCTCTGGTAAGTCAACTGTAACAAATTTCCTAAGAGAGAAAGGTTTTCAAGTGGTGGATGCTGACGCAGTCGTCCACCAGCTACAAAAACCTGGTGGTCGTCTTTATCAGCTCTTAGTTCAGCACTTTGGACAAAAAATAATCCTTGAAAATGGAGAACTCAATCGCCCTCTCCTGGCTAGTCTCATCTTTTCAAATCCTGAGGAGCAGGAATGGTCTAAACAAACCCAAGGGGAGATTATTCGTGAGGAATTGGCTGCACTGAGAGAACAGTTAGCCCAGACAGAAACAATTTTTTTCATGGATATTCCCCTACTTTTTGAACAGGACTACAGTGCCTGGTTTGATGAAACGTGGCTGGTCTATGTGGATCGAGATGTTCAGGTGGAACGTTTCATGAAACGGGATCATCTTTCTAAGGAAGTAGCAGAGTCCCGTTTGGCCGCCCAGTGGTCTTTAGAAGAAAAGAAAAAATTAGCGAGCCATATATTAGACAATAATGGCAGTCGTGATCAGCTTGTGAGTCAAGTAGTGAAGTTACTTGAAGGAGGCGATAGCTGTGCAAGAGATTAGTTGGAAAGAGAATCTTCGTGTTGCCTGGTTCGGTAGTTTTCTAACGGGCGCCAGCATTTCCTTGGTCGTTCCTTTCATGCCTATCTTTGTGGAGCAGTTGGGAATTGAAAGAGACCAGGTTGCTTTCTATGCTGGATTAGCCATCTCAGTTTCGGCTGTTTCAGCAGCTCTAGTTTCTCCTATCTGGGGTATTCTTGCTGACAAATATGGTCGAAAGCCCATGATGATTCGAGCAGGTCTTGCCATGACCATTACCATGGGAGGTTTGGCCTTCGTGCCAAATATCTATTGGCTACTCTTTCTGCGCTTGCTTAATGGTGTATTTACTGGATTTGTCCCCAACGCAACAGCCTTGATCGCTAGTCAGGTACCTAAAGATAAGTCTGGAGCGGCTCTGGGGACTCTATCTACAGGTGTTGTTGCAGGAACACTGACGGGTCCCTTTGTTGGAGGCTTTATTGCTGAAATTTTTGGCATTCGTAATGTCTTTTTATTGGTAGGTACTTTCTTATTTTTAGCTGCAATCCTAACTATTTTCTTTATCAAGGAAGATTTTCAACCAGTAGCTAAGGAGAAGGCTATCCCAACGAAAGAAGTATTTTCTTCTTTCAAGTATCCTAGGCTTTTAGTGAATCTATTTTTGACGAGCTTTGTCATTCAATTTTCAGCTCAATCAATTGGCCCCATTTTAGCTCTCTATGTGCGGGACTTAGGGCAGACTGAGAATCTCCTCTTTGTATCAGGATTAATCGTATCCAGCATGGGATTTTCTAGCATGATGAGTGCTGGAATTCTAGGAAAACTTGGCGATAAGGTAGGGAATCATAGATTGTTAGTTGCAGCGCAGATTTATTCCGTCATCATTTACCTTCTTTGTGCCCATGCAACCAGCCCCCTTCAACTTGGCTTGTATCGTTTTCTCTTTGGTTTGGGAACGGGAGCTCTCATACCAGGTGTCAATGCGCTTCTTAGCAAAATGACTCCAAAATCAGGTATTTCAAGGATTTTCGCCTTCAACCAAGTCTTTTTTTACCTCGGTGGAGTGATCGGACCTATGGCGGGATCCGCAGTTGCAGGATATTTTGGCTACCATGCTGTCTTTTATGCGACAGCAGCCTGTGTGGCTTTCAGTTGTTTATGTAACTTAGTGCAATTTAGATCATTATTAAAAGTAAAGGAAATCTAGTGCGAGTAAAAATCAATCTCAAGTGCTCCTCTTGTGGCAGCATGAATTATCTAACCAGTAAGAACTCCAAAACCCATCCAGACAAGATTGAGGTGTTAAAATATTGTCCAAAGGAAAGAAAAGTAACTTTACATCTTGAATCTAAGTAGAATTTATGGTAAAATAATAGGGATTTTAAGGAGTTTGATATGTATAACCTATTATTAACCATTTTATTAGTATTATCTGTTGTGATTGTGATTGCGATTTTCATGCAACCAACTAAGAACCAATCCAGCAATGTATTTGATGCCAGCTCAGGTGATTTGTTTGAACGTAGTAAAGCGCGTGGTTTTGAAGCTGTGATGCAACGTTTGACAGGTATTTTAGTCTTTTTCTGGCTAGCCATTGCCTTAGCATTGACAGTATTATCAAGTAGATAAGAAATGGGCAGGACTAGGTCTTTGCCTATTTTTATTTTTATACTCTTCAAAAATCAAATTCAAACCACGTCAGCGTCGGCTTGTCGTACTCCAGTACTGCCTGCGCCTAGCTTTCTAGTTTGCTCTTTGATTTTTATTGAGTATTAAATGATGTTTGAGAAGGTCTTACAGTAAAAGAAAATTAAAAAATCTAGAAAGAAAACATGAAAGATAAAATTAAAGAATATTTGCAAGAGAAGGGGCGAGTGACGGTAAATGACCTGGCTCAGGCTCTCGGAAAGGATGGGTCCAAGGATTTCCGTGAGTTGATTAAAACCCTGTCTCTGATGGAAAGAAAGCACCAGATTCGTTTTGAAGATGATGGTAGCTTATGTCTGGACCAAAAGAAGAAACATGAAATTACCCTCAAAGGGATTTTTCATGCCCATAAAAACGGCTTTGGCTTTGTCAGTCTAGAAGGCGAAGAGGACGATCTTTTTGTAGGGAAAAATGATGTCAACTATGCCATTGATGGCGATACCGTTGAAGTGGTCATCAAGAAAGTTGCTGACCGCAACAAGGGAACTGCTGCAGAAGCAAAAATTATCGATATCTTAGAGCATAGCCTGACGACAGTTGTCGGGCAAATCGTTTTGGATCAGGAAAAGCCCAAGTATGCGGGCTACATCCGTTCAAAAAATCAGAAAATCAGCCAACCCATCTATGTGAAGAAACCGGCTATCAAGTTGGAAGGTACTGAAGTTCTCAAGGTCTTCATAGACAAATACCCAAGTAAGAAACATGATTTCTTTGTTGCTAGTGTCCTTGATGTGGTGGGGCACTCGACTGATGCTGGGATTGACGTTCTTGAAGTCTTGGAATCCATGGATATTGTTTCAGAATTTCCAGAAGCTGTTCTCAAGGAGGCAGAAAGTGTACCAGAAGCTCCGTCTCAAAAGGATATGGAAGGGCGTCTGGACCTGAGAGATGAAATCACCTTTACCATTGACGGTGCGGATGCCAAGGACTTGGACGACGCAGTACACATCAAGTCTTTAAAAAATGGCAATATCGAACTCGGAGTTCACATCGCAGATGTTTCCTACTATGTGACCGAGGGTTCTGCCCTCGACAAGGAAGCTCTTAACCGCGCTACTTCTGTCTATGTAACAGACCGAGTGGTCCCAATGCTTCCAGAACGTTTGTCAAATGGCATCTGCTCTCTCAATCCTCAAGTCGATCGCTTGACCCAGTCTGCCATTATGGAAATTGATAAACATGGTCGTGTGGTTAATTACACTATTACCCAAACAGTTATCAAGACTAGCTTCCGTATGACCTATAGCGCTGTCAATGACATCCTAGCTGGCGATGAGGAAAAGAGACAAGAGTTTAAGAAAATTGTTCCTAGTATCGAACTCATGGCTAAGCTTCATGAAAGGCTAGAAAGCATGCGTGAGAAACGTGGAGCTCTCAATTTTGATACCAGCGAAGCTAAGATTTTAGTAGATAAAAAAGGCAAGCCAGTTGATATCGTTCTTCGTCAGCGTGGTGTTGCCGAGCGGATGATTGAGTCCTTCATGTTGATTGCTAATGAAACGGTTGCCGAGCACTTTAGCAAGTTCGATCTACCTTTCATCTATCGAATTCACGAGGAGCCCAAGGCTGAAAAAGTTCAGAAGTTTATTGATTACGCTTCGAGCTTTGGTTTGCGAATTTATGGAACTGCCAGTGAAATTAGCCAGGAAGCGCTTCAAGACATCATGCGTGCTGTTGAGGGAGAACCCTATGCGGATGTATTGTCCATGATGCTTCTCCGTTCTATGCAACAGGCTCGTTATTCAGAGCATAATCACGGTCACTATGGACTAGCGGCCGACTATTACACTCACTTTACCAGCCCAATTCGTCGTTATCCTGACCTCCTTGTTCACCGTATGATTCGGGACTATGGTCGTTCTAAGGAAATAGCCGAGCATTTTGAGCAAGTGATTCCAGAGATTGCAACCCAGTCTTCTAACCGTGAGCGTCGTGCTATTGAGGCAGAGCGTGAAGTCGAAGCCATGAAAAAGGCTGAGTATATGGAAGAATACGTTGGTGAAGAGTACGATGCGGTTGTGTCTAGCATCGTTAAATTCGGTCTCTTTGTCGAACTGCCAAATACAGTCGAAGGCTTGATTCACATTACTAATTTGCCTGAATTTTATCATTTCAATGAACGGGATTTGACTCTCCGTGGGGAGAAATCGGGCATAACTTTCCGTGTAGGACAGCAGATTCGCATTCGAGTTGAAAGAGCGGATAAGATGACGGGAGAGATTGATTTCTCTTATATTCCAAGTGAGTTTGATGTCATCGAAAAAGGCTTGAAACAAGCTGGGCGCAAAGACAGAGGTCATGGTTCAAGTCGTCGTTCAGACAAGAAGGAAGACAAGAGAAAATCAGGACGCTCAAATGATAAGCACAAGCATTCACAAAAAGACAAGAAGAAAAAGGGAAAGAAACCTTTTTACAAAGAAGTAGCTAAGAAAGGAGTCAAGCATGGCAAAGGGCGAGGGAAAGGTCGTCGCACAAAATAAAAAAGCGCACCACGACTATACAATCGTAGATACGCTAGAGGCAGGAATGGTCCTGACCGGAACTGAAATCAAGAGCGTTCGAGCTGCTCGAATCAATCTCAAGGACGGCTTTGCCCAAGTAAAAAATGGGGAAGTCTGGCTGAGCAATGTTCATATTGCCCCTTACGAAGAGGGCAATATCTGGAACCAGGAACCAGAACGCCGTCGTAAACTCCTGCTCCATAAGAAGCAAATTCAAAAATTGGAACAAGAGACCAAAGGGACAGGAATGACCCTTGTTCCCCTCAAAGTCTATATCAAAGATGGCTACGCTAAACTCCTTTTAGGACTTGCTAAAGGGAAGCATGACTATGACAAACGGGAGTCGATCAAGCGTCGTGAACAAAACCGCGACATCGCGCGTGTGATGAAAGCTGTCAACCAGCGTTAAGAAGAGGAAGTAAAATGGAAAAATTAATTGCCTATAAACGGATGCCCTTGTGGAATAAACAGACTATGCCTGAAGCTGTTCAGCAAAAGCACAATACTAAAGTCGGCACTTGGGGAAAAATTACTGTGTTGAAGGGTGCACTCAAGTTTATTGAGCTGACTGAAGATGGTGAGGTTCTAGCTGAGCACCTCTTTGAGGCAGGTGCAGACAACCCTATGGCGCTACCGCAAGCCTGGCACCGAGTGGAGGCTGCCACTGATGATGTAGAGTGGTACTTGGAATTTTATTGTAAACCTGAGGATTATTTTCCTAAGAAATACAATACTAATCCAGTCCATTCAGAGGTTCTAGAAGCCATGCAAACGGTGAAACCTGGAAGAGCCTTGGATTTGGGTTGTGGTCAAGGCCGTAACTCTCTCTTTCTTGCACAGAATGGTTTTGATGTGACAGCTGTGGATCAAAATGAATTGTCCCTTGAAATCTTGCAAAGCATTGTGGAACAAGAGGATCTAGACATGCCTGTCGGACTTTATGATATCAATTCAGCCAGCATTAGCCAAGACTATGATTTCATCGTATCGACAGTTGTTCTGATGTTCCTACAAGCGGACCGCATTCCAGCTATTATCCAAAATATGCAGGAGCACACCACGGTCGGTGGTTACAATCTTATCGTCTGTGCCATGGATACGGAGGATTATCCTTGCTCGGTTAACTTCCCATTCATCTTTAAAGAAGGGGAGTTGGCGGACTACTACAAGGATTGGGAATTGATTAAGTACAATGAAAATCCAGGACATCTGCACCGTCGTGATGAAAATGGCAATCGTATTCAACTACGCTTTGCGACTATGCTAGCTAAAAAAGTCAAGTAAATCAAACCTATACCAGCGAATAGAAACCACTTTGCAAGGTCTCTATTCGTTTTTGTTTGCGTTGGTTGATTGGGGAGAGCAGGATTTTATGCTATACTAGAAGTAGGAAATCTGAGCATTAGAGTTGTATTGCTGATACTCTCAGCGCAAGAAAGTCTTTAAGGTGGAGGTGGTCGAATGACGAGTCTTTTGGTGGAATTGTATGATCGGCATGTATTGGAAAAGAATGTCTACCAAGCCTTTATCAGTGATTGTGACGAGATTCTTTTTCTATCTTTGACGAAAATAAGCAATGAAGAGAAGCTCTCTCTCCGTCAGTTTATCATGGAAGAGGTACCTCATATCCAACGAGTGACCTTTCGTCAGTTATCCTTAGAACAACTAGCAAACCAGTTAGATTATTGTCTAGCAGGCTATGACCAGGTTCTTCTTGATGTTTTTGGTGGGGATTCGCTACTAGCCTTATCTCTCTATCAATACGGCTTGGATCGCCACCTCCCCATCGTTGCCATGGATGTCGAGCGGGGAAAACAATACAAGTGGGTAGTCGGTCAGTTAGAAAAAGAAGACATGGACATTCCAACCCTAAGCATCCAACAGTTGATAGCCTTGCGTGGTGGAAAAATGCTCAAATCAAAACGCCCTATCCACTCAGCTCAGCAAATTGCAGCCATCAAAAAGCTAGCCAGCTCTGCCATTGCCAATCCTGCCCATTGGTATCAAGTGACCCAATTTTTCTCTCTAGCTAAGACCGATGACCTGCATGCTGAGACAGAAAAGATACTGGAAAACAATGGCAGGTATTATCACTATCCAAAATCCCTTATTCCTTTACTTGTGGAAGCAGGGATGCTTTGTATTGAAAGCGAGGACAAAAAACGAGTAGCTTACAGTTTTCCAAGTCAAGAAGCTCAAGTTTTTTGCCGCAATAAGGGGCATATTTTAGAGGTGTATCTCTATCTCTTGGCGCTTGAATCTCAGCTGTTTGATGAGTGCATGATAGGCGGTGAGATTGATTGGAATGGCATCTTTCCAGAGGCAGACAATGTTCAAAATGAGATTGATGTCATTCTGAGAAAAGGGCGCTCAATTACCTTTATCTCCTGCAAGATGACAGATTTATCAGTTGAAGCCATCAATGAACTAGAAGTCTATGCCAATCATTTTGCTGGGGAGAGTTGCCTCAAGCTAATTGTCTGTACGGGGAAAATCAATCCAGCTTATGCCAATCGCTGCCAAGAATACGGCGTGCTGGTCATTAGAAGTGAGCAGATTCCCAATCTCATTCCCATGTTGAAAAAATACTCTAAGAGGTTTAAAAGATAGAAAAGTAATATGAAAGACTGGAATTCCAGTCTTTTTTGCTTTTTTTTCGAATAAATGAGAAAAGGAGGTAGACCATGTTTGTAGCCAGAGATGCACAGGGAAAATTAGTGAATGCCCTCGAAAAAGATGTGACCAAGCAAGCTTATACTTGTCCAGCCTGTGGGGGCGGGCTACGATTACGCCAAGGGAAGAGCATTCGAACGCATTTCGCTCATGAATCTTTAAGAGATTGTATAGCTACTTTTGAGAATGAAAGTCCAGAACACTTGGGCAACAAAGAGGCACTTTATCACTGGGCCAAGAAGGACAATCAGGTCGCCTTAGAATACAGTCTGCCCGAGATTCAGCAGATAGCAGATGTTCTCGTCAATGAGAAACTAGCTCTGGAGGTTCAGTGCAGTCCCTTGTCTCAAAATCTTTTAGGCGATAGAAGCCAAGGATACCGCAGCCAGGGCCATCAGGTTATCTGGCTACTGGGAGAAAAACTCTGGTTAAAGGAGCGATTGACACAACTGCAAAGGGGATTTCTCTATTTTAGTCAAAATATGGGTTTCTATGTTTGGGAACTAGATTTCAAAAAGCAAGTTTTGAGACTTAAATACCTTTTACATCAGGACCTACGTGGCAAGCTTCATTTTCAGGTCAAAGAATTTCCCTATGGAAAAGGAAATCTCTTGGAAATTCTACGATTTCCTTATCAAAAACAAAAACTGCCTCGTTTTGCGGTCGTGCAAGATTCCACTATTTGTCACTACATTCGCCAGCAGTTGTACTACCAAACGCCTTACTGGATGAAGAAGCAGGAGGAAGCTTATCATCAAGGAGATAATCTATTAAACCGTCAACTAGACGACTGGTATCCCCAGGTCAGACCGATAGAGTCAGGTGATTTTTTGCAGATTGAAACGGATTTGACTAGCTATTATAGAAATTTTCAGGCCTACTATCAAAAAAATCCGAAAAATAATCGCCAAAAGCTCTATCCACCAGCTTTTTATCACTTATATTTCTCAAAAAATGTGGTAAAATAGAAAGGATGGAGGAATCTTATGGTATTACAACGACATGAAATAAATGAAAAAGATACATGGGATCTTTCAACAATCTACCCAACGGACCAGGATTGGGAAGAAGCTTTGAAAGATTTAACTGAAAAAGTACAAACAGCTTCTCAGTATGAGGGGCATCTCTTGGATAGTGCAGACAGTTTGCTTGAGATTACAGAATTCTCACTTGACTTGGAACGCCAAGTTGAAAAGCTTTATGTCTATGCGCATATGAAAAATGATCAGGACACGCGTGAAGCCAAGTATCAAGAGTACTATGCTAAGGCAATGACCCTATACAGTCAGTTAGAACAAGCCTTTTCATTCTATGAACCTGAGTTTATGGAGATTAGCGAAGAGCAGTATGCGGCCTTCCTAGAAGCTCAACCAAAACTCCAAGTTTACAAGCACTTTTTTGACAAGCTCTTGCAAAAGAAAGACCATGTTCTTTCGCAACGTGAGGAAGAATTGCTTGCTGGAGCAGGAGAAATTTTTGGCGCTGCTAGTGAAACCTTTGCTATTTTGGACAATGCAGATATCACCTTTCCATACGTCTTGGATGATGAAGGCAAGGAAGTACAGCTCTCTCACGGAACATATTCTCGCTTGATGGAATCTAAAAATCGTGAAGTGCGCCGTGGTGCCTATGAAGCCCTCTATGCGACTTACGAGCAATTCCAACATACTTATGCGAAGACATTGCAAACAAATGTCAAGGTGCAAAACTACCGAGCAAAAGTTCGCAACTATAAGAGTGCTCGCCATGCAGCCCTCGCGGCAAACTTTGTTCCAGAAAGTGTCTATGACAATCTAGTAGCTGCAGTTCGCAAGCATTTGCCACTCTTGCATCGTTACCTAGAACTTCGTTCTAAAATCTTGGGTATTTCCGACCTCAAGATGTACGATGTCTACACTCCACTATCTTCAGTAGATTATAGCTTTACCTACGAAGAAGCCTTGAAAAAGGCAGAAGAAGCTTTGGCAGTTTTAGGTGACGACTACTTGAGCCGTGTTAAACGTGCCTTCAGTGAGCGTTGGATTGATGTCTATGAAAACCAAGGCAAGCGTTCAGGTGCCTACTCTGGTGGTTCTTATGATACCAATGCCTTTATGCTTCTCAACTGGCAGGATAATCTAGATAATCTTTTTACCCTTGTTCATGAAACAGGCCACAGTATGCACTCAAGCTATACTCGTGAAACCCAGCCTTATGTTTACGGAGATTATTCTATCTTCTTGGCGGAGATTGCCTCAACGACCAATGAAAATATCTTGACAGAAAAATTATTGGAAGAAGTAGAAGACGATGCGACACGCTTTGCTATCCTCAATAACTTCCTGGACGGTTTCCGTGGAACAGTCTTCCGTCAAACTCAATTCGCTGAGTTTGAACATGCCATCCACCAAGCAGACCAAAATGGAGAAGTCTTGACAAGTGATTTCCTCAATAAACTCTACGCTGACCTGAACCAAGAGTACTATGGACTCAGCAAGGAAGACAATCCTCAGATCCAATACGAGTGGGCACGCATTCCGCATTTCTACTATAACTACTATGTTTATCAGTATTCAACAGGTTTTGCAGCAGCTTCAGCCTTGGCTGAGAAGATTGTCCATGGTAGTCAAGAAGATCGTGACCGCTATATCGACTACCTCAAGGCAGGTAAATCTGACTATCCACTCAATGTCATGAGAAAAGCAGGAGTGGATATGGAGAAGGAAGACTATCTCAACGATGCCTTTGCAGTCTTTGAACGTCGCTTGAACGAGTTTGAAGCCCTTGTTGAAAAATTGGGACTAGCTTAAGATGGTAGAGTCTTATAGTAAAAATGCCAATCACAATATGCGTCGCCCCATCGTCAAGGAAGAAATCGTAGAACTCATGCGCCAGCGTCAAAAGCAGGTGACAGGCTCCCTGAAAGAATTGGAGACCTTCGCTCGTAAGGAAAACATTCCCATTATTCCCCATGAAACGGTCGTGTATTTTCGATTTCTCATGGAGACCATACAGCCTAAGAATATTTTGGAAATTGGAACGGCAATTGGCTTTTCTGCCCTCCTGATGGCGGAACATGCGCCAAATGCCAAGATTACAACGATTGACCGTAATCCTGAGATGATAGGCTTTGCCAAGGAAAACTTTGCCCAGTTTGACAGTCGTAAGCAAATCACCCTCCTAGAGGGAGATGCAGTCGATGTTTTATCTAGTCTGACAGAAACTTATGATTTTGTCTTTATGGATTCGGCCAAGTCCAAGTATATCGTCTTTCTGCCTGAAATTCTTAAACATTTGGAAGTCGGTGGAGTGGTGGTCTTGGATGATATTTTCCAAGGAGGAGATGTTGCCAAGGATATCATGGAAGTACGCCGAGGTCAACGCACCATTTACCGTGGTTTGCAAAGACTTTTCGACGCAACTTTGGACAATCCAGGTCTAACAGCAACTTTAGTTCCACTTGGGGACGGCATTCTCATGATACGAAAGAATCTAGCAGAAGTAGAGCTTCCTGAGAGCGAATGATTTTCAGAAAAATTTAAGAAATTATAGTAAAATAGATAAGGTAACACTTACCGTAAAAGGAGTAAACATGAAGAAAAAACTTATGGCAGGAGCCATCACACTTTTATCAGTAGCAACACTTGCAGCTTGTTCAAACAGTTCTGAAGGAAAAGATTTGATCAGCATGAAGGGCGATGTGATTACAGAACATCAATTCTTTGAAGAAGTAAAGAACAATCCAACCGCACAACAAGTCTTGCTCAATATGACTATCCAAAAAGTATTCGAACAACAATATGGATCAGAGGTAACGGATAAAGATGTGGATGACGCCGTTGCTGAAGAACAAAAGAAATACGGTGATAGCTATAACAGCGTGCTTCAACGTGCAGGTATGACACCTGAGACTCGTAAAGCTCAAATCCGTACTAGCAAATTGGTTGAATTGGCGGTTAAGAAGGCCGCTGAGAGCGAATTGACAGACGAAGCCTACCAAAAGGCTTTTGAAGCGTACACACCAGATGTAACTGCTCAAATCATCCGTATGGACAATGAAGACAAGGCAAAAGAAGTACTTGAGAAAGCTAAAGCAGAAGGTGCGGATTTTGCTCAGTTGGCAAAAGACAACTCTAACGACGACAAAACAAAAGAAAATGGTGGAGAAATCACTTTTGACTCTGCTTCAACAGAACTTCCAGAACAAGTCAAGAAAGCAGCCTTTGCCTTGGATGTGAACGGGGTTTCTGATGTGATTACAGCTACTGGAACACAAGCCTACAGCAGTCAGTTCTACATCATCAAAGTAACGAAGAAAACAGAAAAATCTTCTAATATAGAGGATTACAAAGAAAAATTGAAGACCATCATCTTGACTCAAAAACAAAATGATTCAGCCTTTGTTCAAGGAGTAATTGGTAAAGAATTGCAAGCAGCAAACATCAAGGTTAAAGACCAATCATTCCAAAACATCTTCACCCAATACATCGGTGGTGGTGACTCAAGCTCAAGCAGCAGCTCTTCATCTAACTAAGAAAGCAAAAACAAATCTCAAAAGAGATTTGTTTTTTTATACCTGATACTAGAAAATGAGTAAAATTCGAAGGATTAAAGGATAAGAGTTTTTTTCTTTCTGAAAAAGTGGTATAATAGCAATCAAAACTAGAAAATAAAACGGAATTGGGAACAGAAGCGTCTGTTCCTATTAGAGTGGTGAAATATGAAAATTAGTAAAAGGCACCTACTAAACTATTCCATTTTGATTCCTTATTTCCTTTTATCGATTTTGGGACTGATTGTGGTGTACTCGACAACGAGTGCAACCTTGATCGAAGAAGGGAAAAGCGCCTTTCAATTGGTGCGTAACCAGGGGATCTTCTGGATAGCTAGTTTGATTCTGATTGCCTTAATCTATAAATTAAAATTAGGTTTCCTAAGAAATGGGCGTCTCATCTTTATCGTAATGATTGTGGAGATGGTTCTTTTAGCTCTGGCGCGACTGGTCGGAACACCTGTCAATGGAGCATACGGATGGATTTCTGTAGGACCTGTGACGATTCAGCCTGCGGAATACCTTAAGATTATCATCATCTGGTACCTGGCGCATCGATTTTCAAAACAACAAGATGAGATTGCGGTTTATGACTTCCAGGTTTTGACACAGAATCAGTGGCTACCTCGAGCTTTTAATGACTGGCGTTTTGTTCTGCTGGTTCTGATTGGTAGCTTGGGAATTTTCCCAGACTTGGGAAATGCGACCATCTTGGTCTTGGTGGCGCTCATCATGTATACGGTTAGTGGGATCGCCTATCGTTGGTTCTCGACCATTCTGGCTCTCTTGGCAGGGAGCTCAATGTTAGTCTTGTCTGTCATTCGCTTTGTTGGGGTTGAAAAGTTCTCTCAAATTCCTGTATTTGGTTACGTTGCTAAACGTTTCAGTGCCTTCTTTAATCCCTTTAATGATTTGGCGGGGGCAGGACACCAGCTCGCAAATTCCTACTATGCCATGGTAAATGGAGGCTGGTTCGGACTGGGACTGGGAAATTCTATCGAGAAGCGTGGTTATCTGCCAGAAGCCCATACGGATTTCGTCTTTTCAATCGTTATAGAGGAGTTTGGATTTGTTGGAGCCAGTATGATTTTGGCTCTACTCTTCTTCTTGATTTTGCGAATCATCTTGGTTGGTATTCGAGCAAAGGATCCTTTTAACTCCATGGTTGCTATTGGTGTCGGAGGGATGATCCTTGTTCAGGTCTTTGTCAATATCGGTGGGATTTCAGGGTTGATTCCTTCTACAGGGGTAACCTTCCCCTTCCTTTCACAAGGTGGGAACAGTCTACTGGTATTATCCGTAGCCATCGCGCTTGTACTGAACATTGATGCCAGTGAAAAACGTGCCAAGCTTATCAGAGAATACGAGAATCAAACCGATGAAAGTCTGTAAGGATTGTATGGAAAGGAAAGTATATGTCTCTTCAAAAATTAGAAAACTATAGTAATAAAGCAGTCGTCCAAGAAGAAGTCTTGATTCTGACTGAGCTATTAGAAGATATCACAAAAAATATGCTGGCGCCAGAAACCTTTGAAAAGATTATCCAGTTGAAGGAATTATCAACTAGCGAGAATTATCAAGGGCTCAATGACCTAGTGACCAGTCTTTCGAATGAAGAAATGATTTACATTTCACGCTATTTCTCTATCCTTCCACTTTTGATTAATATCTCTGAGGATGTGGATTTGGCCTATGAAATCAATCACCAAAACAATGTGGACCAAGACTATCTAGGAAAACTATCTACAACGATTAAGATGGTAGCTGAAAAAGAAAATGCAGCCGAAATTTTAGAAAAGTTAAATGTCGTTCCTGTCTTGACCGCCCATCCAACTCAAGTACAACGCAAGAGTATGCTGGATTTGACCAACCATATCCATACGCTTTTGCGCAAGTACCGTGATGTCAAACTCGGCTTGATTAATAAAGAAAAATGGCACACGGATCTCCGTCGTTACATTGAAATTATCATGCAAACGGACATGATTCGTGAGAAGAAATTGAAGGTAACCAACGAAATCACCAACGTGATGGAGTATTACCAAAGTTCTTTCCTGAATGCTGTTCCACGTTTGACGGCTGAGTATAAGAAACTAGCTAAAGAACAAGGTATCGAGCTCCAACATCCAAAACCGATTACCATGGGGATGTGGATTGGAGGAGACCGTGATGGTAATCCTTTCGTAACGGCAGAAACCCTCAACAAATCAGCCTTGACCCAGTGTGAAGTCATCATGAACTATTACGATGAGAAGATTTATAACCTTTATCGTGAATTCTCACTTTCAACCAGCATTGTGAATGTCAGCGACAAGGTCCGTGAGATGGCGCTGAAGTCACAGGATAACTCCATTTACCGTGAAAAAGAACTCTATCGTCGTGCCCTCTTTGACATCCAAGCTAAGATGCAGGCAACCAAGGCTTATTTGATTGAAGACAAGGACCTTCAGCCTAGATATGCAACTGCAGATGAATTTTATCAAGATTTGTTGGCCATTCGCGACTCTCTATTAGAGAACAAAGGGGAATACCTGATTTCAGGAGAATTTGTCGAGTTGATGCAAGCTGTCGAAATCTTTGGTTTCTACCTTGCTTCTATTGATATGCGCCAAGACTCTAGTGTTCATGAAGCTTGTGTGGCTGAATTGCTAGCATCTGCTGGCATCAACGACCACTATAGCGATCTGTCTGAAGATGAAAAATGCGCCCTCCTCTTAAAAGAGTTGGAAGAAGATCCTCGTATCCTCTCAGCGACTCATGCTGAAAAGTCAGAACTGCTTGAAAAAGAACTCTCTATCTTTAAAGCTGCGCGCAAATTGAAGGATAAACTAGGTGAAAATGTCATTCGTCAAACCATCATCTCTCATGCAACTAGCGTGTCCGATATGCTCGAACTAGCCATCATGCTCAAGGAAGTCGGCTTGATTGATGCTCAAAAAGCCCGCGTTCAGATTGTTCCCCTCTTTGAAACGATCGAGGACTTGGATCACTCAGAAGAAACCATGAGAAGATATTTCTCACTTCCTTTGGCTCAAAAATGGATTGCTTCAAAAGACAACTACCAAGAAATCATGCTTGGCTACTCTGATAGTAACAAAGACGGTGGTTACCTGTCATCGTGTTGGACCCTCTATAAAGCGCAACAACAACTAACTGCTATTGGGGATGAATTTGGCGTTAAGGTTACTTTCTTCCATGGTCGTGGTGGTACTGTGGGTCGTGGTGGTGGACCAACTTATGAAGCCATCACATCTCAACCACTCAAGTCTATTAAGGACCGTATCCGTTTGACTGAGCAAGGAGAAGTGATTGGAAACAAATACGGAAACAAAGACGCTGCCTATTATAACCTTGAAATGCTAGTTTCTGCAGCCATTAACCGTATGATTACCAAGAAGAAGAGTGATACCAATACGTCAAATCGTTACGAAGCTATTATGGATCAAGTAGTGGACCGTAGCTACGATATCTATCGTGATTTGGTCTTTGGAAATGAACATTTCTATGACTATTTCTTTGAATCAAGTCCAATCAAGGCTATTTCAAGCTTCAATATTGGTTCGCGTCCAGCAGCTCGTAAGACCATCACTGAAATTGGTGGTTTGCGTGCCATTCCTTGGGTCTTCTCATGGTCACAAAGCCGTGTTATGTTCCCTGGATGGTATGGAGTGGGATCAAGCTTTAAAGAATTTATAGATCAAGATCCGAAGAATATCGAGTTTCTTCGAGACATGTACCAAAACTGGCCTTTCTTCCAATCTTTGCTTTCCAATGTAGACATGGTCTTGTCTAAGTCTAATATGAACATTGCTTTTGAATATGCCAAGCTCTGTGAAGACGAAGAAGTACAAGCTATCTACTACACTATTTTAGATGAATGGCAGTTGACCAAGGATGTTATTTTAGCTATCGAAGGTTATGATGAACTCTTGGCAGAAAACTCTTACCTAAAAGACAGTCTAAACTATCGTATGCCTTACTTTAATATCCTGAACTACATCCAGTTGGAGTTGATCAAACGTCAACGTCGCGGCGAATTGTCGGCAGACGAAGAAAAACTGATCCATACAACTATCAACGGAATTGCAACCGGTTTGCGTAATTCAGGCTGATATTCTACAAACTTCCTCTTTTTTCAAGGGGAAGTTTTTGAATTGTTTAAAAAATTCTAAAAATAAGCTTGACAAGTAGATGAAAAATGATATAATTTAAACATTCAGAAAGTAATCTTGCTCATTTTTTAGAGAGTCTGTGGTTGGTGAAAGCAGATAGATGAAATTGATGAAATTGGGCTGAATGTACTTAAGAATTTGAAATCATAAAAATTCGGTGAGCACACCTTACAGTGCAACTCGTTATTGCGAGAAAGAGCGATAGGGATATTCCCTATAATTGAGGTGGCACCGCGCATCGACGTCCTCACACAAGTTTTTTGTGTGGGGACTTTTTCTATTAGGAGGATGATGATGGAATTTAAACGATGGCATCGCTTGATGATGTGATTTAAAAAGTTAAGGTAAAAGAATTAAGGAGAAAGAAAAATGAAAAATAAACGTTTGATTGGAATTGTCGCTGGATTAGCAGTATTGGTGGTGGCTAGCTTGATTTATTCATCTATGAACAAGCCAGCAACTAAGGAAGAGCAAAAGGTCGCTAAGGTTGGTGTCCTTCAATTTGTTAGTCACCCATCCTTGGACTTGATTTACCAAGGGATTCAAGATGGACTAGCTGAAGAAGGCTATAAGGACGATCAAGTAAAAATCGACTTTATGAACTCTGAAGGTGATCAGAGCAAGGTTGCAACCATGAGTAAACAATTGGTGGCAAATGGAAACGATGTTGTTGTTGGGATTGCGACACCAGCTGCTCAAGGACTTGCTAGTGCTACAAAAGACCTACCTGTTATCATGGCTGCTATTACAGACCCAATCGGTGCTAACTTGGTCAAAGATTTGAAAAAACCAGGTGGCAACATTACAGGGGTGTCAGATCATAACCCAGCTGAACAGCAAGTGGAATTGATTAAAACTTTGACACCAAATGTCAAAACAATCGGCGCTCTCTACTCAAGCAGTGAAGATAACTCAAAAACACAGGTAGAAGAATTCAAGGCTTATGCTGAAAAAGCAGGTTTGACAGTCGAAACATTTGCCGTTCCATCAACAAATGAAATTGCTTCAACAGTCAATGTTATGACAAGCAAGGTCGATGCAATTTGGGTTCCAATTGATAACACCATCGCATCCGCATTCTCAACAGTTGTTTCAAGTAACCAAACAGCTAAAAAGCCAATCTACCCAAGTGCCACTGCCATGGTAGAAGCAGGTGGATTAGCATCTGTAGTAGTTGACCAACACGATCTTGGAGTGGCTACTGGTAAAATGATTGCCAAAGTTTTGAAAGGTGAAAAACCAGCTGATACGCCAGTTAATGTCTTTTCAACTGGTAAGTCAGTGATTAACAAAAAACTAGCGCAGGAACTTGGTATCACCATTCCTGAGTCCGTTCTAAAAGAAGCAGGACAAGTGATTGAATAAAGATAAAGGAGGAGCTGGACACATCTCCTCCCATTTTTACTAAAGAAAGAAATGAGTGAAAGATTATGATAGTATCCATTATTTCTCAGGGGATGGTCTGGGCGATTTTAGGTTTGGGAATCTTTATGACTTTTCGAATTTTGAATTTCCCTGATATGACTACTGAAGGTTCTTTTCCTCTTGGGGGAGCAGTAGCTGTAACCTTGATAACACAGGGAGTTAACCCATTTTTAGCAACATTAGCCGCAGTAGGAGTGGGCTGTCTAGCTGGAATGGCGACAGGTCTCTTATATACCAAAGGAAAAATCCCAACTCTCTTATCAGGGATTCTGGTCATGACTTCCTGCCATTCCATCATGCTCATGATTATGGGGCGTGCCAACTTGGGGCTTCTTGGGACCAAGCAAATTCAAGATGTCTTGCCTTTTGATTCGGATCTTAATCAACTCCTGACTGGATTAATCTTTGTAGCTCTTGTAATTGGTCTCATGCTCTTTTTCCTTGATACCAAACTAGGTCAGGCCTACATCGCTACTGGTGATAATCCTGATATGGCTCGTAGCTTTGGTATCAATACAGGACGTATGGAACTCATGGGCTTGGTTCTCTCAAATGGGATTATCGCGCTTGCAGGGGCTTTAATTGCTCAACAAGAAGGATACGCGGATGTTTCACGAGGAATTGGAGTGATTGTCGTAGGGCTTGCTAGCTTGATTATTGGTGAGGTTTTGTTCAAGAGTTTGACCCTGGCAGAGCGACTCATGACCATCGTTGTAGGGTCTATTGCTTATCAGTTCCTCGTTTGGGGAGTGATTGCTCTTGGGTTTAATACAAGTTATCTTCGTTTGTACAGCGCCTTGATTTTGGCAGTTTGTCTCATGATTCCAACCTTCAAAAGCAAATACCTGAAAGGAGTCAAGTTTAGCAAATGACAGCAATTGTAGAATTAAAAAATGCTACCAAAGTCATCACGAATGGCTTTGACGAGGAAAAAATCATTCTTAATGACGTTTCTCTTGAAATTTTCGAACATGATTTCATTACCATCCTAGGTGGCAATGGAGCTGGGAAGTCAACGCTTTTTAACACTATTGCAGGTACCCTACCTTTAACAAGTGGTAGTATCCGTATCATGGGCGAGGACGTGACGCATTTTTCACCTGAAAAGCGGGCTAAGTACTTGTCTCGTGTCTTTCAGGATCCTAAGATGGGTACGGCTCCCCGTATGACGGTGGCGGAAAATCTCTTGATTGCCAAGTTCCGTGGTGAGAAGAGAGGGCTTCTTCCTAGAAGATTATCAAGTCATAGAGAAGAGTTTCAGGCTACCATTGAAAAGGTTGGAAATGGTCTTGAAAAACATCTGGACACTCCGATTGAATTTCTATCAGGTGGTCAACGTCAGGCCTTGAGTCTCTTGATGGCAACCTTAAAGCGACCAGAGTTGCTCTTGTTGGATGAACACACAGCAGCCCTCGACCCCAAGACCAGTGTTGCCTTGATGGAGTTAACAGATGAATTTGTCACAAAAGATAAGCTGACTGCCCTCATGATTACCCACCATATGGAGGATGCGTTGAAGTATGGAAATCGTTTGATTGTCATGAAAGAAGGTCGTATCATCCAAGACCTCAATAAAGAAGAAAAAGCTAAGATGAAAATCTCAGACTACTATCAATTATTTGAATAGATGAGCCTATATTTCATCAAAAAATAGTTAAGATTAACTTAGAAACATGGAAGTGTTTCTGAGTTTTTTATCTTCCCTTTCTATCAAGAAAAATAAGGCAAAGAGAATTACGGAAAGTATATGAAATGGTTTACTTTTTTTCAGAAATAAGCTATACTAGATAACGTGAAACTATGATAAGATGGAGGTATTGTGTATGGTTGACAAGCAAGTCATTGAAGAAATCAAAAACAATGCCAACATTGTGGAAGTCATAGGAGACGTGATTTCTTTACAAAAGGCTGGACGGAACTATTTAGGGCTCTGTCCTTTTCATGGTGAAAAGACCCCCTCTTTTAACGTTGTTGAAGACAAGCAGTTTTACCATTGTTTCGGTTGTGGTCGTTCAGGAGATGTTTTTAAGTTCATCGAAGAATACCAAGGTGTGTCCTTTATGGAAGCCGTTCAGCTCTTGGGAGAGCGCGTCGGTATTCAGCTGGCTATGCCCGTACAGTCTCGTCCTTATCAGGCTTCCCCTCATCAAGCTCTATATGATATGCATGAAGAAGCTGCTCGTTTTTACCATGCAATCCTCATGACGACCAAGATGGGAGAAGAAGCAAGGGATTATCTCTACAAACGCGGATTGACAGACGATGTTCTGAAGCACTTCCAGATTGGACTAGCTCCAGCAGAGAGAACCTATCTCTACCAACGTTTAGCTGACAAGTTTGAGGAAAAGGATTTATTGGATTCGGGCTTGTTTTATCTGTCAGATGGCAATCAGTTTTATGATACTTTTTTTGGACGTATCATCTTTCCTTTGACCAATGATAAGGGGCAGGTTATTGCCTTTTCAGGTCGTATCTGGCAAGAAATGGATAGTCAGACTGCCAAATATAAAAATAGTCGCTCGACTGCAATTTTTAACAAGAGTTATGAATTGTATCATTTGGACAAGGCAAAAAAGGGAACAGGTAAAAATACAGAACTCTACCTGATGGAAGGCTTCATGGATGTGATCGCAGCCTACCGTGCTGGTATAGAAAATGCTGTGGCTTCTATGGGGACAGCGCTGAGCAAGGAACATGTTGACCACCTCAAACGCTTCACCAAAAAGATTGTTCTCAGCTATGATGGTGACAAGGCAGGACAGGCAGCGACAGCCAAAGCTCTGGAAGAATTAAAAGATTTCTCAGTGGAAGTTGTCCGAGTACCTGATGCCATGGACCCAGATGAGTATTTACAAAAGAATTCTCCTGAAGATTTGGCCTACCTCTTAACCAAGACACGTATCAGTCCCATAGAGTTCTATATACACCAGCTCAAGCCAGAAAATAGTGATAACTTGCAGGCACAAATCGAGTTCATTGAAAAAATAGCTCCCTTGATCGCCAAGGAAAAGTCTATCACTGCCCAGAATTCTTATATTCACATTCTGGCGGATAATCTACCTTCCTTTGATTACCAGCAGGTGGAGCAGATTGTAAATGAAAGTCGGATTGTTCAGAGGCAGGAGAGAGTCAAAGAGGAGCAACCTCCAGCAGCGATTAGTTTACCTGTAACGCGACAATTGACAGCAGTCATGAGAGCAGAGGCTCATCTCCTTTATAGGATGGCTGAAAATCCAGTTGTGTTAAATGACTACAGATTAAGAGAAGATTTTTTCTTTGATACCCCAGAATTTCAGATTCTTTACGAATTATTAAGTGTAGAGGGACAAATCGGATCAGAGGAACTGTCTCATCAGACTTCTGAGGTTGAAAATGCCTGGTACAATGTTCTTGGTCTAGATTTGCCAGCTGAGATGTCGCCTCAGGAGCTAGTGGAAGTCGAAGCGACTCGAAACCGTGCCATCCTCAGCAAGGACAACTTAAGAATTAAAAAGAAAGTGCAGGAAGCTAGTCATGTAGGAGATACAGACACAGCCTTGGAAGAATTGCAACGATTGATTTCCCAAAAGAGAAGAATGGAGTAATAATGGCAACAAAACAAAAAGAAGTAACGACATTTGATGTGCAAGTAGCAGACTTTATCCGTAACCACAAAAAAACAGGAACAGCAACAGATGACGAAATCAATTCAAGTCTGGTTATCCCTTTTACCCTGGATGCAGACGGCATTGAAGACCTTTTGCAACGGATTCAGGATGCTGGAATTTCTATCACAGATAACGAAGGAAATCCAAGTGCGCGTGTTCTTAGTACAGAAGAAGAGCCTGAACTCAGTGATGAGGATTTGATTGGCTCAACCTCTGCCAAGGTTAATGACCCTGTCCGTATGTATTTGAAGGAAATTGGGGTTGTTCCTCTCTTGACCAATGAAGAAGAAAAAGAATTGGCTTTAGCTGTTGAAGCTGGTGATATCGAAGCCAAACAGCGTCTTGCAGAAGCCAACCTTCGTTTGGTAGTTTCGATTGCGAAGCGATACGTAGGTCGTGGTATGCAGTTTCTTGATTTGATTCAAGAAGGAAATATGGGCTTGATGAAGGCCGTGGACAAGTTTGACTATTCAAAAGGCTTTAAGTTTTCTACTTATGCAACTTGGTGGATTCGTCAGGCAATTACTCGTGCCATTGCTGACCAGGCCCGTACTATTCGTATCCCTGTTCACATGGTTGAAACGATTAACAAGCTTGTCCGTGAACAACGTAATCTTCTTCAAGAACTGGGTCAAGATCCAACTCCTGAACAAATCGCTGAGCGTATGGATATGACACCTGACAAGGTGCGTGAAATCTTGAAAATCGCCCAAGAACCAGTATCACTTGAAACACCGATTGGTGAAGAGGACGATAGTCATCTTGGGGACTTTATCGAAGACGAAGTGATTGAAAATCCTGTGGACTACACAACTCGTATCGTTTTACGTGAGCAGTTGGATGAAGTCTTGGATACTCTCACAGACCGTGAAGAAAACGTTCTGCGCCTTCGTTTCGGTTTGGACGATGGGAAAATGCGTACTCTTGAAGATGTTGGTAAAGTCTTTAACGTAACTCGTGAACGTATCCGTCAGATCGAGGCCAAGGCTTTGAGAAAACTACGTCAACCAAGTCGCAGCAAACCCCTTCGTGATTTTATTGAAGATTAGAGTGAGGAATAACATGGCTTATACAGAAGAGCAAATTGAAACGATCAAGACACGTATTTTAAACGCCTTGGAAGAAGTCATCGACCCTGAGTTGGGGATTGATATTGTCAACCTAGGTTTGATTTATGAAATTCGATTTGATGGTGAAACAGGTCACACTGAAATTGATATGACCTTGACAACTATGGGCTGCCCACTGGCTGACCTTTTGACAGATCAGATACACGATGCGATGACAGATGTGCCTGAGGTAACCAATACCGAAGTTAAATTGGTCTGGTATCCAGCTTGGACAGTTGAAAAAATGAGTCGCTATGCACGTATCGCCCTAGGAATTAAATAAACAGTAGAAAAATATGAGAGACGATTGGAAAATAGGGTAAATTCCTCCTTTTTCCTCTGGTCTCTCTTTCTTTTGCTGATTTTCTGGAAATAAAATGGTATAATGAAAGGTATGGAAAACGAAAAATTGCGTATTAATATGCTAAGTTCAAGTGAAAAAGTAGCTGGTCAAGGAGTATCAGGAGCCTACCGTGAGTTGGTACGTCTTCTACATCGTGATGCCAAAGACCAGCTAATTGTTACGGAGAATCTTCCTGTTGAGGCAGATGTAACTCACTTTCATACCATTGATTTCCCTTATTATTTATCTACTTTCCAAAAGAAACGCTCTGGGAGAAAAATTGGCTATGTGCACTTTTTGCCTGATACGCTTGAGGGGAGTTTGAAGATTCCATTTTTCCTAAAAGGAATTATCAAACGCTATGTTTTTTCTTTTTACAACCGAATGGAACACTTGGTGGTGGTTAATCCCATGTTTATCGAGGATTTAGTAGCAGCTGGTATTCCACGTGAAAAAGTAACTTATATTCCAAACTTTGTAAATAAGGAAAAATGGCATCCACTGCCAGCTGACCAAGTTGCAAAACTTCGTCATGAAATGGATTTAACTGAGGATCAGTTTGTCGTAATCGGTGCAGGTCAGGTTCAGAAACGTAAAGGAATTGATGATTTTATCCGTCTTGCTGAGGAATTGCCAGAAATTACTTTTATCTGGGCTGGTGGTTTTTCATTTGGTGGGATGACAGATGGTTATGAACGCTATAAAAAAATCATGGACAATCCACCTAAAAATCTAATTTTCCCCGGAATTGTGTCACCGGAACGGATGCGGGAACTTTACGCTATGGCGGATCTATTCTTGCTACCAAGTTACAATGAATTATTCCCTATGACCATCTTAGAGGCCGCTAGTTGCGAGGCGCCGATTATGTTAAGGGACTTGGATCTGTATAAGGTTATTCTTGATGGGAATTATTGTGCTACAAGTGATGTTTCCGAGATGAGAGAAGCAATCCTAGAATACAAGAATGATTCTGAAGCCTTAAAAGACTTGAAAGAAAAAGCTCGCGAGATCTCCAAAGAGTACTCTGAGGAGCATTTGTTGGAAATCTGGTTAAAATTTTATCGAGAACAGGCTGCTTTGGGCAAAAAGTGAGGTAATTTATGCGAATTGGTTTATTTACTGACACCTATTTTCCTCAGGTTTCTGGTGTTGCGACTAGTATTCGAACCTTGAAGACAGAGCTTGAGAAGCAAGGACATGCAGTTTTTATCTTTACAACAACAGATAAAGATGTGAACCGCTACGAGGATTGGCAAATTATCCGAATTCCGAGTGTTCCCTTCTTTGCATTTAAGGATCGACGATTTGCCTATCGAGGTTTTACAAAGGCGCTTGAAATCGCTAAGCAGTATCAACTCGATATCATTCATACCCAGACAGAATTTTCACTTGGTTTGTTAGGGATTTGGATTGCGAGAGAATTGAAAATTCCTGTTATTCATACCTACCATACCCAGTACGAAGATTATGTGCATTACATTGCTAAGGGCATGCTGATTCGGCCTAGTATGGTAAAATATCTGGTACGAGGCTTCCTTCACGATGTTGATGGAGTGATTTGCCCTAGTGAGATTGTTCGGGACCTTCTCTCTAAGTACAAGGTCAAGGTTGAAAAGCGTGTCATCCCAACTGGTATTGAGTTAGCTAAATTTGAACGACCTGAGATTAAAGAAGAGAATTTAGCTGCACTTCGATTTAAACTTGGGATTAAAAAAGACGAGAAAATGTTACTAAGTCTTTCTCGGATCTCCTATGAGAAGAATATCCAAGCGGTGCTGGTCGCCTTTGAGCAGGTTTTGAAAGAAGAAGACAAGGTGAAACTGGTTGTTGCTGGTGACGGTCCTTATCTGGACAGTCTGAAAGAACAAGCCGTCCAGTTGCAAATTCAAAATCAGGTGATTTTTACTGGTATGATTGCCCCAAGTGAAACAGCCTTGTACTATAAGGCGGCAGATTTCTTTATCTCTGCGTCCACTAGTGAAACCCAAGGGTTGACTTATCTAGAGAGTCTAGCCAGTGGAACGCCTATCATCGCTCATGGCAATCCTTATCTGGATAATCTGATCAATGACAAGATGTTTGGAACCCTCTACTATGGAGAACAGGACCTTGCAGGTGCTATCTTGGAGGCTTTGATTGCAACTCCAAATATGGTTGAGCAAAAGTTGGCTGACAAGTTGTATGAGATTTCGGCTGAGAATTTTGGGAAACGAGTTCATGAGTTTTACCTTGATGCGATTATTTCAAATAATTTTGAACAAGAATTGCTCGATGGAGAACCTATGAGTCAACGTTTTCTAAAAACTATTTTGTATCTCCCTCAACAAGCAGTCAGCGCTCCTGTAAAAGAATCTAAACGCATTCTGAAGGCGTCTAAAAAACAGTTGTCCAGTATGCGAGACTACTGGAAAGATTGACAATAAGTAAAAAAGGAGGAATAAACGATGGCAAAAAAATTTATGAGAAGTGGGAAAGACCAGAAAATTGGAGGCGTTTGCGCCGGTGTTGCCAACTATTTTGATATTGATCCGACGATTGTCCGAGTGATTTGGGGAGTTCTAGCCTTTTGTTATGGAGCAGGGGTTCTTGCTTACTTGATTTTGTGGGCAATTGCACCTGTTTCTACAGAATATTAAATTAAAATTATAGAGTGAAAAGGAGAAACTATGGCTTTTGGAGATAATGGTAACCGTAAAAAAACAATGTTTGAAAAGGTGACACTTGTTGTCGTGCTCATCATGTTGTTTGTAACCCTTGCTGGTATCTTTGCAACGGCGCTTGGAGCTTTTAGCAGATTCTAAGCAAGTTGTTTAGACAGAAACAATAACTAATGACTGGGATTTCCCAGCCTTTTTAAAGTGAGAAGAAAATATGAGTATGTTTTTAGATACAGCCAAGATTAAGGTCAAGGCTGGTAATGGTGGCGATGGCATGGTTGCCTTTCGCCGTGAAAAATATGTCCCTAATGGCGGTCCTTGGGGTGGTGATGGTGGACGTGGAGGTAACGTTGTTTTCGTGGTAGACGAAGGCTTGCGTACCTTGATGGATTTCCGCTATAACCGTCATTTCAAGGCTGATTCCGGTGAAAAAGGAATGACCAAAGGAATGCACGGACGTGGTGCAGAAGATCTTCGTGTTCGCGTACCCCAAGGAACTACTGTTCGTGATGCGGAAACAGGTAAAGTCATTACAGACTTGATTGAACATGGTCAAGAGTTTATCGTGGCTCATGGCGGTCGAGGTGGTCGTGGAAATATCCGTTTTGCCACGCCAAAAAATCCTGCACCTGAAATCTCTGAGAATGGAGAACCAGGACAAGAACGTGAGTTGCAACTAGAATTGAAGATTCTAGCGGATGTCGGCTTGGTCGGTTTCCCATCTGTTGGAAAGTCAACTTTGCTTAGTGTCATCACTTCAGCTAAACCTAAAATCGGTGCTTACCACTTTACGACCATTGTCCCTAATTTGGGTATGGTTCGTACTCAGTCAGGTGAATCTTTTGCAGTAGCAGATCTTCCAGGTTTGATTGAAGGGGCTAGTCAAGGTGTTGGTCTTGGAACCCAGTTTCTCCGTCATATCGAACGCACTCGAGTTATCCTCCATATCATCGATATGTCGGCTAGCGAAGGACGTGATCCTTATGAGGACTACCTTGCTATCAATAAGGAATTGGAATCCTATAACCTTCGTCTCATGGAACGTCCGCAGATCATTGTGGCCAACAAGATGGATATGCCTGAAAGTCAGGAAAATCTGAAAACTTTCAAGGAAAAGTTGGCAGCAAACTACGACGAGTTTGAGGAACTTCCAGCCATCTTCCCAATTTCTGGATTGACCAAGCAAGGGTTGGCGACTCTTTTGGACGCGACAGCTGAATTGTTAGACAAGACTCCAGAATTCCCGATTTATGATGAATCCGATATGGAAGAAGAGGCTTACTATGGCTTTGACGAGGAAGAAAAGGCCTTTGAGATTAGTCGTGATGATGATGCGACATGGGTACTTTCTGGTGAAAAACTCATGAAACTCTTTAACATGACCAACTTTGACCGTGACGAATCGGTCATGAAGTTTGCCCGTCAGCTTCGTGGTATGGGGGTTGACGAAGCTCTTCGTGGACGTGGTGCTAAAGATGGTGACTTGGTCCGAATTGGTAAATTTAAATTTGAATTTGTAGACTAGGAGATTGATATGGGAGATAAACCGATATCATTCCGAGATGCAGATGGAAATTTTGTTTCTGCAGCAGATGTGTGGAATGAAAAGAAACTAGAAGAATTGTTTAATCGTCTCAATCCCAAACGTGCTCTTAGATTAGCACGTACAAAGAAAGAAGAAACACAGTCAAAGAAATAAAAAATTCCCGTGATCTTTTAATCACGGGAATTGTTTTATTCACTAAAGAAAAATGGCGGCGCATATTTTTTAAGACTCTCAAAACAAGCCTGCGCTTTTGCAGCATCTTCACAGATAATCATGCAGACGTCATCTCCACAAAGGGTTGCAACGATATCTGGAAAGGCCAAGGAATCAATTACAGATCCAAATGATTGGGCTAAACCGGGTAAAGTTTTCAAAATAACCTGGTGTTGCACAGGACGCAGCATAACAAGAGCATCTTCCATATAGTTTTCAAGGCGTTTTTCCCATTTGGAGATAGAGCCTGTATTTAGCACATAATAAGAATTATCCTCTTCGCGCACTTTTGAAAGGTTCATGGTTTTGATATCGCGTGATAAGGTAGCCTGTGTAACTTGGATATCATTTTCCGCTAACAAGGCTTGTAATTCAGCTTGAGTGTGGATTTTGTTTTTTGAAACGAGGGCGCGGATAAGTTGGTGTCTGTGTTCTGATTTGTTCATAAAGTAAGTACTCCTTTTACAAGGTACAGTAGCGTGGACTGAACGAAAATGTCAGTCGGGTGGTAGGCGGTATTGTCATGTATGATGATTTTAAAGTCAGTAGGATAAAGAACTAGATGGAGAGATTCTCCTTCTTTTAACTTGTCACTAGTTGCGTGCAGATAAACTGGGTAGCAATCTGTTCATCTACATTGATGTTCTTTAATGACAGTGAATCATTCAATTTGGGTAGCTTTTTGTCACGGCGTTTTGTGAATTTACTCTAAATGTTAATTCACAGAGATTTCCAACATGTGGTCTAGTAGCGTGTATGATAAATGGTTACACATGTTGGTTAGAGGGAGTATCTTTTGTCCAAGTTCTATCTAGGGGCTTCTAAAATGCTTTCAGATGAACTGGATTTGATACGAAGTTTATGTTTGATTCGACTGTTCAAGTGGAAAACTTTGGTTATAGGAAGTTCAATGGTCAAATTCATTGACTTTTCCTTTGAATACTTCCATATTGAAAGTCTGGTAGATTATACCTTTTGACAAGGTAGGATAAGACTAGACTGTGCTAAATCAACAGTCAACTGATAGTCTGTATTATCTCGAATTGTAATCTCAAAGTCTGTTGTATAGAGAACCAAACGGAGAGTATCTCCTTCTTTAAGTTTGTAGATAGTTGGTTGAAGCTCTAGCTTGAAGTCCATCCATTCATTTGGTTGGATTTCTTCAATCGTCAAGAGATTGGTTCGATTTTGAAGATTAAGGTAGCCTTTGGTGATGACACGTTGGCCACTTGGATTGAATGGTAGTTCACAGAGATTTTCTAACATGTGGTAACGACCATTATCAATGGCTCTAGCACTTAAAACAGCTGGATAAGGCTGCAGATATTTCTTTTGTCCAAGTTCTAACAGTTGGGCTGATAATAAGCCCTTGTTCGTACTCGATTTGACACGAAGTTTCAGCTCCACTCGCCCATTTAAGTGAATGTCTTGACTTACTGGAAGGTCAATAGTAATCTGATTGGCTTTTCCTTGGTAAAGCTCGGTGTTGAAGGTTTGGTAAGTCTTACCATAGCGATCAAAATCTTTTTGATCATACTGGTTTTGAATAACTTTATCTTCAGTTCCAAGTGAGAGGGTATGCAGTTCATCCTGTTTGCCAAAGTTATCAAGACCTTGCCATCTTTGCGGTGCGATATTGTCCTGCCAGATAACAGTCGGAAGTTGATAGCTTGAGTCAAGTCCTAGCAATTTCATACTTAACAAGGCATTCATGGACTCGCGGAAGTCGATTGACTGCCAGTTGTTCATATAAACATGGGCACCATGATGGAAAAAGAGGTGCTTATTGATATGGCTAGGAAGGGCATGAAACATCTGGTAAACATGAAGAGGTTTGACGTTCCAATCCTGAGAACCATGTGTAAAGACGACCTCAGCATGAACCTTGTGAGCATTGAGCAGATAGTTGCGGTCATGCCAAAACTGATTGTAGTCACCAGTCTTGCGATCGAGTTTCTCTTTAACCTTTTCTAAATCTGCTTGATGAGCTTCATTGCCACGAATATAGTCCCCAGCTAAGAGATTGCGGGAGTAGGTCAATTCAGCAAGTGAGTCAAAATCCTCACCTGGATAACCACCAGGGCTGGTTACCAGACCATTTTCCCGATAGTAGTTGTACCAAGAGGAAATCCCTGCTTCTGCGATAATCACTTCTAAGCCATCAACACCTGTTGTCGCAAGACCATTGGACATGGTGCCGAGATAGGAAATTCCTGTTGTTGCGACTTTCCCGTTTGACCAGTCAGCCTTGACTTGACGATTGCGCGTATGGTCCGTGAAAGCACGGCAACGGCCATTTAGCCAATCAATGACATTTTTATAGGCCTCAATTTGCTGGTAGTCCCCATTGGTCATGAGACCTTGCGAATCCCTAGTACCAACACCCGATACATAGAGATTTGCAAATCCACGTGGGAGGAAGTAGTCGTTGAGGGTATATGAGCTATTGATATGAGCTAACTTTTCTTCAGCTTCTGCTACGACTTCTGCTTGACCATGAGGTTCAACTAAATTCAGCTTAGGTTCCTCAAGTTCAATGGTGTGGGGCGGTTTGACCTCAAGCTCTTCTTCCATTTTGTAGAGAGCTTTGTCACTGGCTTTATCGTTGGTCCCTTGGTGATAAGGGCTGGCAGTCATGACTGAAGGAATCTGTCCATCATAACGCGGGCGAATAATACTGACCTTGACTAAGTCAGGGAGACCGTCTTTATCAGTATCCACACGACTCTCGACATACACGACTTCACGAATGACATCATGAGTAGAGAAGGTTGCCAAGCTCTTACCGTTAAAGTAGTGGTAGTGGTTATCTTCTGAAATGAGTCCATCACTAACAAGCTGATCGATGAGCGTATTTCCTTTTTTCGTTCGCGTATTGAGTAACTGATGAAGATTTTCAATGAGATCTCCATAAACAATAGGAAAACCAGTTTCTTTACGAAACTGTTCGGCATCCTCAAAGTCAACAAGATAGCTAAATCCTAAAAGTTGAAAAACTACTGTGTAGAAAATCTCCTCAGTTAACTCACGGTCTGACTGGAAAAAGGTTACTAAATCTGTTTCTTTATCCGCGGCCAATGTGGACAAGGCATAATCCGTGTTAGAATAAGTGAAAAAACTCCAACGAATGAAGTTTTCAAACTGTCTTTTTAAGGACAGTTGGGGTGACAGCTTTAGACCAAGATTTTCTAATTCCTCAAATCGTTGAGAACTAGTGGTTGGTTGATAGCTGAATTGATTAAAACGCATGTTTCTCTCCTTTGAAAACAAACTAAATTTATTATATCAAAAAAGAGGGAAAAATGGAATAAATAAACTTAAATGAAATAAATTTCTTAAACCAGCATATCAATTTGGTAAGTTATTATAAAATGCTGAATAAATATTATAGAAGTAAGCCTTTTTCTAGAGATTTTTATATGTAAAACTGCATATAACTCCTATCTTTATTATACTTCGTTTGGTATAAATATATCTAAATTTACATTTAAAACTATTATATAATATTAATTTTTTATTTCCTTCCTTCCTTTGAAAAATAAAGAATTTACAACTAAGAAGAGAAGAAGTTTGTAACTGATGATATTGAAAAGAAAGTGCAGAGTTACTTCAATATCCAACTTAAAATGGTATAATAGTAGTAAAACGAAAGCAAGGAGGAGAAGAAATGATTGCACAGCTCGACACCAAGACTGTTTATAGTTTTATGGAAAGTGTGGTTTCGATTGAAAAATATGTACAAATGGCTAAAGAATACGGCTATTCTCACCTTGCTATCATGGATGTGGATAATCTCTATGGAGCCTATCATTTTCTAGAAGCAACTCGTAAGCATGGCATTCAACCTTTAATTGGTTTAGAAATGACCTTGGTCAAAGATGAGGAGAATCTCTCTCTACGTTTTCTAGCCCTATCCACTAAAGGTTATCAAGAGTTGATGAAGTTATCCACTTTAAAAATGACTGGACGGAAAAATTGGTCTGACTTCACCTCCCACCTCGAAGATGTTGCTATTATTGTTCCCTATTTTAATGGGGTCGAACAGCTGGATTTGGAGCATGATTATTTTATCGGTGTCAGTCCAGATACTCCTCAAGAAGTCTTTACTAGGCCCATTCTTCCACTCTATCAAGTCAATTCTTTTGAAAAAGAAGATATTCAAGTTTTACAAATCTTGTCAGCAGTCAAGGACAATGTCAGTCTGAGAGAAGTGGATGTACATTCACAACAAGGGATTTTTTTACCTGCCTCAGACTTGGAAGCACGGTTTAAAAATCGCTTCCCTCAGGCGCTTGCCAATCTCCAAGGTCTGATAGAGAATGTAAGCTATCAAATCGACCCAAGTTTAAAACTTCCCCGCTTTAATCCTGAAAGACCAGCGGTCGAAGAACTTAGAGAGAGAGCTGAGCAAGGCTTGAGTGACAAGGAGTTAACCTCAGCTATTTATCATGAGCGACTGAATGAGGAATTGGCTGTGATTCATGATATGGGCTTTGACGATTATTTCCTTGTAGTTTGGGATTTGCTCCGTTTTGGACGTTCCCAAGGATATTATATGGGAATGGGGCGTGGTTCTGCGGTTGGTAGTCTGGTGGCTTACTCACTGGATATTACAGGAATTGATCCGGTTGAAAAGAACTTGATTTTCGAACGCTTTTTAAATCGTGAGCGATACACCATGCCTGATATTGATATCGACATCCCTGATCTTTATAGGCCGGAGTTCATTCGCTATGTTCGTGATCGGTATGGTAGTCAACATGTGGCACAGATTGTTACCTATTCGACTTTTGGAGCAAAACAGGCAATTCGTGATGTTTTCAAACGTTATGGTGTCCCTGAGTACGAATTAACCAATATTACGAAAAAAATCAGTTTTCGAGATACGCTAACGACAGCCTATGAAAAGAATTTACAGTTTAGGCAGGTCATCAATAGCAAGATTGAATACCAAAAAGCTTTTGAGATTGCTCGAAAGATTGAAGGGTATCCTCGACAGACTTCTATCCATGCAGCTGGGGTCGTTATGAGTGACCAAGACCTGACGGACTATATCCCACTCAAATACGGTGAGGATATGCTGATCACCCAGTATGATGCTCATGGTGTTGAAGCTAATGGCCTTTTAAAAATGGATTTCCTCGGTTTACGTAACCTGACTTTCGTACAAAAAATGCAGGAATTACTAGCCGAGTCAGAAGGTATTCATTTGAAAATCGAAGAAATTGATCTAGAAGATAAAGAAACCTTGGCCCTCTTTGCAGCTGGAAATACGAAAGGGATTTTCCAATTTGAACAACCTGGCGCCATTCGACTCTTAAAACGAGTTCAGCCACAAGTCTTTGAAGAGGTAGTAGCAACGACCTCGCTCAACAGACCGGGAGCTAGTGATTATATTGATAATTTTGTCGCTCGTAAGCACGGTAAAGAAAAGGTGACGGTGTTAGACCCTGCCTTGGAGGACATTCTGTCATCAACCTATGGCATTATGCTCTATCAAGAGCAAGTCATGCAGGTTGCTCAGCGCTTTGGAGGCTTTAGCCTTGGTAAAGCCGATATTCTCAGACGTGCCATGGGTAAGAAAAATGCCAAAGAGATGCATTTGATGAAGGAAGATTTTATCACAGGAGCTGTGAAACTGGGGCATACAGAAGAAAAGGCTAATCAAGTTTTTGCAGTGATGGAAAAGTTTGCCGGCTATGGATTTAACCGATCCCACGCTTATGCCTACTCAGCCCTGGCTTTCCAACTAGCTTATTTCAAGACACACTATCCTGCTATTTTCTTTCAAGTTATGTTGAATTATTCCAGTAGCGATTACATTGTAGATGCATTGCAGATGGGCTTTGAAGTAGCTCCCTTAGGAATCAACAGCATTCCCTATCATGATAAAATTTCTCAGAAGAAAATCTATCTTGGTCTAAAAGCCATTAAGGGAATGCCAAGAGATTTGTTTTACTGGATTATTGAAAATCGTCCTTTCTCAAGCATTGAAGATTTTGTCACACGTCTTCCCAAGAATTACAAGAAACTGTCGCTTTTGACGCCTTTGGTTGAACTAGGGCTTTTTGATGAATTTGACAAGAATCGCCAGAAAATCTTAGTGAACCTACCAAACTTATTTGTTTTTGTTGAGGAGTTGGGTGGTCTCTTTGCAGATGCAAGCTATAGCTGGACTGAGGCGGATGATTTTACGGAAGCAGAGAAATTTTACAAGGAGCAGGAACTAGTCGGGGTAGGTATCAGTGCCCATCCTCTCCAAACTCTTGCCAAACAAGCCCTATATCCGACGACGCCAATCGCTAATCTAACCGAGGGAACTCAAGCCACTCTCTTAGTTGAAGTGCAAAAGATTAAAGTGATTCGAACCAAGAAAGGCGAGAGTATGGCTTTTCTACAGGTTCATGATAGTAAGTCTCGGATGGATGTAACTGTATTTTCAGACCAATATAGAAAATTTGCTTCCAATTTATCCGAAGGGAAATTTTACTACATCAATGGCAAAATTCAATCTCGAGATGGTCGTCTGCAAATGATTGCACAAGATTTGAAAGAAGCAGTGGCGGAACGATTCTGGATTCAAGTTAAAAATCATGAATACGATAAAGAGATTTCAAATATCCTAGAACAATACAAAGGCCCAATTCCTGTCATTATCAGGTATGAAGAGGAACAAAAAACAGTTGTTTCTACTCAACATTTTGTAAGAAAAGATTCTGCTCTAGAGGAAAAATTAGAGGGAATTGCTATGAAAACGATTTATCGCTAAAAATACGGAAAATAGAAGAATTTTCGATTTAAATGTGGTATAATCAGTAAGAATGTTAAAAGAAAAAGGAGCATAAACCAAATGAAACGTATTGCTGTTTTGACCAGTGGTGGAGACGCCCCTGGTATGAATGCTGCCATCCGTGCAGTAGTTCGCCAAGCAATCTCAGAAGGAATGGAAGTTTTTGGTATCTATGATGGATACGCAGGTATGGTTGCCGGTGAAATTTATCCGCTTGATGCTGCTTCAGTAGGAGACATCATTTCTCGTGGTGGTACTTTCCTTCATTCTGCTCGTTACCCTGAGTTTGCACAACTTGAAGGCCAACTTAAAGGGATTGAGCAATTGAAAAAACACGGTATCGAAGGAGTCGTAGTTATCGGTGGAGACGGTTCTTATCACGGAGCTATGCGCTTGACGGAACATGGGTTCCCTGCTATTGGACTTCCAGGTACAATCGATAACGATATCGTAGGTACTGACTTTACAATCGGATTTGATACTGCAGTTACGACTGCAATGGATGCGATTGATAAGATTCGTGATACATCATCAAGTCACCGTCGTACTTTCGTTGTTGAAGTAATGGGACGTAACGCTGGTGATATCGCTCTTTGGGCTGGTATCGCAACTGGTGCTGATGAAATTATCATCCCTGAAGAAGGCTTCAAGATGGAAGATATCGTAGCTAGTATCAAAGCTGGTTATGAGCACGGTAAAAAACACAACATTATCGTTTTGGCAGAAGGTGTTATGTCAGCAGCTGAATTTGGTCAAAAACTAAAAGAAGCAGGAGACACTAGTGACCTTCGTGTAACAGAACTTGGTCACATCCAACGTGGTGGATCACCAACTGCGCGTGATCGTGTATTGGCATCTCGCATGGGGGCACACGCTGTTAAACTCCTTAAACAAGGAATCGGTGGTGTCGCTGTTGGTATCCGTAACGAAAAAATGGTTGAAAATCCAATTCTTGGAACAGCAGAAGAAGGAGCTTTGTTTAGCTTAACTGCAGAAGGTAAGATTATTGTTAACAACCCTCATAAAGCTGATCTTGAACTTTCTGCTTTGAACAAGAGCTTGTCCTAATCAACTTTCATTAATTTGGTAACATGACCATAAAAGGTCGAATTATATAAAGGAGTCACAAAAATCATGAACAAACGTGTAAAAATCGTTGCAACTTTAGGTCCTGCGGTTGAAATCCGTGGTGGTAAAAAATTCGGTGAAGACGGATACTGGGGTGAAAAACTTGACGTTGAAGCTTCAGCTCAAAATATTGCTAAATTGATTGAAGCAGGAGCAAACACTTTCCGTTTCAACTTCTCACACGGTGACCACCAAGAACAAGGTGAGCGTATGGCAACTGTTAAACTTGCTGAAAAACTTGCAGGTAAAAAAGTTGGTTTCCTTCTTGATACTAAAGGACCTGAAATCCGTACAGAATTGTTTGAAGGTGACGCAAAAGAGTACTCTTACAAAACTGGTGAAAAAATCCGTGTTGCAACTAAACAAGGAATCAAATCAACTCGTGATGTGATTGCTTTGAACGTTGCTGGTGCCCTTGATATCTACGATGATGTTGAAGTTGGTCACCAAGTTTTGGTTGACGATGGTAAATTGGGTCTTCGTGTTTTCGCAAAAGACGATGCAACTCGTGAATTTGAAGTAGTCGTTGAAAATGACGGTATCATTGCTAAGCAGAAAGGTGTAAACATTCCTAACACTAAAATTCCTTTCCCAGCACTTGCTGAACGCGATAACGATGATATCCGTTTCGGTTTGGAACAAGGTATCAACTTCATCGCTATTTCATTTGTACGTACTGCAAAAGACGTTGAAGAAGTTCGTGCAATCTGTGAAGAAACTGGTAATGGTCACGTTCAATTGTTTGCGAAAATCGAAAACCAACAAGGTATCGATAACTTGGATGAAATCCTTGAAGTAGCTGATGGTATCATGATTGCCCGTGGTGACATGGGTATTGAAGTACCATTCGAAATGGTTCCAGTTTACCAAAAAATGATTATCACAAAAGTAAATGCAGCTGGTAAAGTCGCTATCACAGCAACAAACATGCTTGAAACTATGACTGAAAAACCACGTGCAACGCGTTCAGAAGTATCAGACGTGTTTAACGCTGTTATCGACGGAACCGACGCTACAATGCTTTCAGGTGAGTCTGCAAATGGTAAATACCCACTTGAGTCAGTAACAACAATGGCTACAATTGACAAGAACGCTCAAACTCTTTTAAAAGAATACGGTCGCTTGTCGTCTGTTAACTTGTCACGTAATTCTAAGACTGAGGTTATGGCTTCAGCTGTTAAGGATGCGACAAACTCTATGAATATCAAGTTGGTGGTTACTCTTACTAAGACAGGTCACACTGCTCGTTTGATTTCTAAATACCGTCCAGATGCTGATATCTTGGCAATCACTTTCGATGAATTGACTCAGCGTGGTTTGATGCTTAACTGGGGAGTTATCCCAGTAACAACTGATCGCCCATCAAACACTGATGATATGTTTGATCTCGCTGAAAGAATTGCAGTTGAGCAAGGTTTGGTAGAATCTGGTGATGATATTGTTATCGTTGCAGGTGTACCACTTGGCGAAGCTGTTCGTACAAACACAATGCGTATCCGTACAGTACGTTAATCTAACATTAAGACTTATCATTTCAAGCTGAACAGCTTGAATGATAGGTCTTTTTTTATCAAAATGGAATGGTATTTAGTAAATAGGAATGGGAAAAAACTGAAAATTATGATATAATAGAACGAAAAGACCTTTTTAGTAAATTTTGAAAGAGTAAAACATGAGAAAAATTGTCATCAATGGTGGACGTCCATTGCAAGGTGAGATCACCATTAGTGGTGCTAAAAATAGTGTTGTAGCGCTTATTCCAGCTATTATCTTATCAGATGATATTGTCACTTTAGATTGTGTTCCAGATATTTCAGACGTTGCTAGTCTTGTCGAAATCATGGAAATCATGGGGGCATCTGTTAAGCGTTATGACGATGTCTTGGAGATTGATCCAAGAGGTGTTCAAAACATTCCAATGCCTTATGGCAAAATTAATAGCTTGCGTGCTTCTTATTATTTCTACGGAAGTCTTTTAGGTCGCTTTGGTGAAGCTACAGTTGGACTTCCTGGTGGATGTGATCTGGGACCTCGTCCGATTGACCTTCACTTAAAAGCCTTTGAAGCCATGGGTGCTAAGGTCAGCTATGAGGGAGATAATATGAATTTATCTGCCCAAGGTAAGGGGCTTCATGGCGCAAGTATTTACATGGATACCGTCAGCGTTGGAGCAACTATTAACACCATGATTGCTGCGGTTAAAGCTAAGGGACGTACTGTCATTGAAAATGCGGCTCGTGAACCGGAAATTATCGATGTTGCTACCCTTTTGAACAACATGGGGGCCCATATTCGTGGTGCAGGGACTGATATTATCATTATTGATGGTGTCGAGAAACTACATGGGACTCGTCACCAAGTAATTCCAGATCGTATCGAAGCTGGAACTTATATTTCACTTGCTGCAGCGGTAGGAAAAGGAATTCGCATTAACAACGTTCTCTATGAACATTTAGAAGGCTTTATCGCCAAACTAGAGGAAATGGGCGTTCGTATGACGGTCTCAGAAGACAGTATCTTCGTTGAAGAACAGTCTGGTTTAAAGGCCATCAATATCAAAACTGCACCCTATCCAGGGTTCGCAACCGATTTGCAACAGCCTATCACGCCACTTTTACTAACTGCGCAAGGTCGTGGAACGATTATTGATACGATTTATGAGAAACGTGTCAATCATGTCTTTGAGTTAGCAAAAATGGATGCGGATATTACGACTACAAACGATCACATTATTTACAACGGTGGTCGTAACTTACACGGGGCAAGTGTAAAAGCTACAGACTTGCGAGCTGGTGCTGCACTTGTCATCGCCGGCTTGATGGCTCAAGGCCAGACTGAAATTACAAATATTGAGTTTATCCTTCGTGGCTACTCAGATATTATTGAAAAATTGCGTAGTCTTGGAGCGGATATTACACTCGTTGAAGACTAAGCCGTTGAGGTGATTATGAATATTTGGACCAAATTAGCAATGTTTTCTTTTTTTGAAACGGAGCGCTTGTATTTGCGTCCTTTCTTTTTTAGTGACAGTTATGCGTTTTTCGAGATTGCTTCAAACCCTGAGAATTTACAGTTTATTTTTCCAAGTCAAGCAAGTTTGGAAGAAAGTCAGTACGCACTTGCTAACTATTTTATGAAGAACCCTCTAGGGGTTTGGGCAATTTGTCTCCAAGGAAATCAGGAAATGATTGGCTCCATTAAATTTGAAAAGATTGATGAAATCAAAAAAGAAGCAGAAATTGGTTACTTCTTAAAAAAGGATTCTTGGGCACAAGGTTTTATGACAGAAGTGGTTACCAAGCTATGTCAGCTTTCATTTGAAGAATTTGGTTTAAAACAATTATCCATCATCACTCATTTGGAAAATCAAGCTAGTCAAAAAGTAGCCTTAAAATCGGGCTTTAGCCTCGTCCGACAGTTTAAGGGGAGCGATCGCTATACACGAAAAATGAGGGACTATCTTGAATTTCGATACATAAAAGGAGAATTCAATGAGTAAACACCAGGAAATTTTGTCCTATCTGGAAGAGTTGCCAATTGGGAAGAGAGTTAGTGTTCGCAGTATTTCCAATCACCTAGGTGTTAGTGACGGAACAGCCTACCGAGCTATCAAAGAAGCTGAAAATCGGGGAATTGTTGAAACTCGGCCACGTAGTGGAACCATACGGGTCAAGTCCCAGAAAGTGGCTATTGAGCGGCTAACCTATGCTGAAATTGCTGAAGTTACCTCCTCTGAAGTTTTAGCTGGTCAGGAAGGGTTGGAGAGAGAGTTTAGCAAATTCTCCATTGGGGCTATGACAGAGCAAAATATCTTGTCCTATCTCCATGATGGAGGCCTTTTGATTGTGGGTGACCGTACTCGAATTCAACTTTTAGCTCTAGAAAATGAAAATGCGGTCCTTGTGACAGGAGGTTTCCATGTCCAAGATGATGTATTGACTCTAGCCAATAAAAAAGGTATCCCAGTTCTGAGAAGTAAGCATGATACTTTTACAGTCGCAACCATGATTAACAAAGCTCTCTCAAATGTTCAAATCAAAACCGATATTCTGACAGTTGAGAAGCTCTATCGTCCCAGTCATGAGTATGGTTTTTTAAGAGAAACGGATACAGTCAAAGACTATCTAGACTTGGTCCGTAAGAACAGAAGTAGCCGTTTCCCAGTCATTAACCAACATCAAGTGGTTGTCGGGGTTGTTACTATGCGTGACGCAGGAGATAAATCCCCCAGCACAACGATTGACAAGGTGATGACGCGAAGTATCTTCGTAACAGGTTTAGCGACCAATATTGCCAATGTCAGTCAACGAATGATTGCAGAAGACTTTGAGATGGTTCCCGTTGTCAGAAGTAACCAAACTTTACTCGGTGTCGTAACACGACGAGATGTCATGGAAAAGATGAGCCGTTCTCAGGTTTCAGCTTTGCCAACTTTCTCCGAGCAAATCGGGCAAAAACTCTCTTATCATCATGATGAAGTCGTCATTACTGTTGAGCCCTTCATGTTGGAGAAAAATGGTGTCCTTGCTAATGGAGTTTTGGCTGAAATCCTCAACCATATGACCCAAGACCTCGTTGTCAATAGCGGACGTAATCTCATCATAGAGCAGATGTTGATTTATTTCTTGCAGGCTGTTCAGATTGATGATACTCTGCGAATTCAGGCTCGCATTATTCATCACACAAGACGCTCAGCTATTATTGATTATGATATTTATCATGGTCATCAGATTGTATCAAAAGCAAATGTTACAGTGAAAATCAATTAGAATCTAGGAGAAAAAATGATAACTTTAAAATCAGCACGTGAAATCGAAGCCATGGACAAGGCTGGTGATTTCCTAGCAAGTATCCATATCGGCTTACGTGATTTGATTAAGCCAGGCGTCGATATGTGGGAAGTTGAAGAGTACGTTCGTCGTCGTTGTAAAGAGGAAAATTTCCTTCCTCTACAGATTGGAGTAGATGGTGCAGTCATGGATTACCCCTATGCCACTTGTTGCTCTCTCAACGACGAAGTAGCTCACGCTTTTCCACGTCATTACATCTTGAAAGATGGCGATTTGCTCAAGGTTGATATGGTACTGGGAGGTCCGATTGCCAAATCCGACCTTAATGTATCTAAACTCAACTTCAACAATGTTGAGCAAATGAAAAAATACACCCAAAGTTATACTGGTGGTTTAGCAGACTCATGTTGGGCTTATGCGGTTGGTACACCGTCTGAAGAAGTGAAAAACCTGATGGACGTGACCAAGGAAGCTATGTATAAAGGAATTGAGCAAGCAGTTGTTGGCAATCGTATCGGTGATATCGGTGCAGCCATTCAAGAATACGCTGAAAGTCGCGGTTATGGTGTCGTTCGTGATTTGGTTGGTCATGGTGTTGGTCCAACTATGCACGAAGAGCCAATGGTTCCTAACTACGGTATTGCAGGCCGTGGACTCCGTCTCCGTGAAGGAATGGTACTAACCATTGAACCCATGATCAATACTGGGGATTGGGAAATTGATACAGATATGAAGACTGGCTGGGCTCATAAGACTATAGATGGCGGCCTGTCTTGCCAATATGAACACCAGTTCGTGATTACCAAAGACGGTCCAGTTATCTTGACTAGCCAAGGCGAAGAAGGAACGTATTAAAAAAAGGAGCTTAGCTCCTTTTTTTGTGTCAAATTTTATCAAAATAAATAAGCGTAGCAGACTTCTTACAAATTTATTCTTTTGTAGTAAAATAGGATTAGAATTTTGAGAAAGTAGGTAATTCGTTGGAGTCGATTATATTTCTAGTATCTGTTTTTTTTGCAGGTATCCTGTCCTTCTTTTCACCCTGCATCTTTCCTTTGCTACCTGTCTATGCTGGTATTTTACTGGATGATCAGGGAAATTCGAAAAGCTTTCGCTTTTTTGGAAGAGACGTTGCATGGTCAGGCTTAATTCGGACCTTGTGCTTTATTGCAGGAATCTCCCTCATTTTCTTTATTTTAGGATTTGGAGCTGGATTCCTAGGGCACATGCTCTATGCAGACTGGTTTCGTTATGCTATGGGCATAGTCATTATTCTTTTAGGGCTTCACCAGATGGAAATCTTGCATTTCAATAAACTGGAGGTTCAAAAGACAATCACCTTCAAACAATCCAAGTCTAATCACTATCTGTCAGCCTTTTTACTTGGGATAACCTTTAGTTTTGGTTGGACCCCTTGTATCGGACCAGTCTTAAGTTCAGTATTGGCCCTAGCAGCTTCAGGTGGCAGTGGTGCTTGGCAAGGAGCCTTACTAACCTTAGTTTACACATTGGGAATGGCCCTTCCTTTCATTGTTTTGGCCTTGGCTTCGGGCTGGATTATGCCCTATTTTAGTAAATTAAAACCCCATATGATCCTACTAAAAAAAATCGGGGGAGCTTTGATTGTTTTGATGGGATTATTATTAATGCTAGGGCAATTAAATGCCTTGTCAGGAATTCTTGGATAATTGGATAAAAGGAGAAAAAATGAAAAAAGTTATTTTTGCTGGATTGAGCCTCATGTCTCTATTCTTGTTGATTGCCTGTGGTGAAAAAGAAACCAAACAGACAAGCAGTCCAAAACAACCTGCAGTACAACAAATCGCAGTTGGTAAGGATGCGCCAGACTTCACCTTGCAGTCTATGGATGGTAAAGAAGTGAAGTTATCAGACTATAAAGGGAAAAAGGTCTATTTGAAATTCTGGGCCTCTTGGTGCGGACCATGTAAAAAAAGCATGCCTGAGCTGATGGAATTAGCTGCCAAACAAGATCGAGACTTTGAAATATTGAGTGTCATTGCACCAGGTCTACAAGGTGAAAAAACAGTTCAAGACTTTCCAAAATGGTATCAAGAACAAGGATACAAGGATATTCCAGTTCTATATGATACGCAAGCAACTACCTTCCAAGCCTACCAAATTCGTAGTATTCCAACGGAATACTTGATTGACAGTCAGGGTAAAATCGGAAAAATCCAATTTGGTGCTATTAGCAACGCTGATGCAGAAGCGGCTTTTAAAGAAATGAAATAAAGAAAAAATCGCGATTATTCGCGATTTTTTATAGTTTTTCATTGATAAAGCGGATAAATTGATTCCACCAAACCTTCAAAAAGAAGGCTTTTTCAACTTTCTTTTCAGAAACCATTTCAAAAGATGGTTTGTCAGAAGTGAGATAGCCCTGGCCGACCAAATCCTGGTCATCATAGGTTAGAGTACCAACAACCTTGCCTTCTTCCAATGGAGCCATTTCTGATGTTGATTTCGGTGTGAATTGGAGAGCTGGTGTAGTACCGCTACCGATGCGTTGGACGATGGAAATGTCTGACTTAGCGACAGCTGTCACATTATCTTCTTTACCATCCAGAACTGTTACTTTACTATCGTTGTATGCTTCACCTTTCTGAACGACGGTTTTTAAGGCAAAGTTTGCAGAAATATAATCTAAAAGTGCTGAAGTAGCAGTAAAACGTGCATAAGGGTTGGTATCTTGTTGATCTGCATTCAAAACAACCGTAATAATACGCATCCCTTTCTCAACAGTTGTTCCCACGAATGAAGCACCAGCTTTATCAGTAGTACCTGTCTTTAGTCCATCAATACCACCACGATAGGCTGGCATTCCCTCCAACATATAGTTGGTTGAGTGGATTTCAAGTCCTGCAAAGGTAGAAGTTGGCTTTTTGGTGATTTCCAAAACTTGAGGATAATCTCGGATGAGGTTACGAGCGACGATTGCAACATCGTAGGCACTCAACTTGTTTTCATCGTCTTTTTTAGAACCAGGATAGATATTATCGCCAAGGGTCTCATTATTTAAACCAGTTGTGTTTACAATAGTTGCATCTTGAATTCCCCATTCAAGAAGTTTAGCCCTCATTTTGTCTACAAAGTCTTTCTCAGAACCAGCAATCTTTTCTGCTAGCGCAATCGCAGCACTGTTCGCGCTGGATACCATTGTAGCCTCTAATAGTTGTTCAACAGTATAATTTCGAGCTTCCATAGGGACGTTACTCGCCTCAGAATTAGTTGTAAGTTTGTAAGGATAGTCCGAAATATCAACAGGTGTAGATAGGCCGATAGTTCCTTGTTCCAAAGCTTCATAGACCAAATAAACTGTAACCAGTTTGGTAATAGAAGCAATTTCTACAGGCTGATTTGCATCTTTTTCATAGAGGATTTTTCCAGTTGTAGCCTCGACAGCAATGGCATGTTTAGCAGCAACATCAAACTCCTGAGCAGAAACAGTAGAAGCTGTTCCAAAAACTAAAAGTGTTATAAAAGATAGAATTATTTTTTTCATATTAGCTTTATTTTATCATAAAGAAAAAAAATATTCTCGCTTTTTTACTAAAGCCATCTTATCTTTTTCAGAAATATGGTAAAATAGAGGGAAGGAGGATACCTATGTTCCGTAGAAACAAATTATTTTTTTGGACAGCTGAAATTTTATTATTAACACTGATTTTCTATCTTTGGAGGGAAATGGGAGCTATCATTACTCCCTTCGTGACGGTTGTGAATACCATCATGATTCCATTTTTGCTTGGTGGATTTTTTTACTACATTACAAATCCAGTCGTTACTTTCTTAGAAAAGAGATGTAAAATCAATCGTCTAATTGGTGTCTTGGTCACTCTTTGTGCCTTAATTGGTGCTATCGTTGTAGGGGTCGTTTATCTCTTGCCGATTTTGATTAATCAGTTGACCAGCTTGATTATTTCTAGTCAAAACATCTATAGTAGACTACAAGATTTGATCATCGATTTGTCCATGAATCCAGTCTTCCAAAATATTGATATTCAACAAACCATTCAACAACTGAATCTCTCCTATGTGGATATCCTCCAGAATATCCTGAATAGCGTCAGCAATAGTTTAGGAAGCGTTCTTTCAGCCTTGTTTAGTACAGTTCTGATTCTCATTATGACCCCTGTATTCTTGATTTATTTCTTGTTGGATGGTCATAAGTTGCTACCAATGTTGGAACGTACCGTCTTAAAACATGACAAATTGAATCTTTCTAGCCTTTTAACCAATCTTAATACAACCATAGCACGTTATATCAGTGGAATTGCGATTGATGCGGTTATTATTGGATGTTTAGCCTATATTGGCTATAGCGTTATCGGGTTAAAGTACGCCCTAGTTTTTGCTATTTTCTCTGGAATCGCAAATTTGATTCCTTATGTTGGTCCAAGTATTGGCTTGATTCCAATGGTGATTGCCAATGTGTTCACAGATCCTCATCGTATGTTGATTGCGGTTGCTTATATGCTTATTATTCAACAGATTGATGGGAATGTTCTCTATCCACGTATCGTTGGAGGAGTTATGAAAGTGCATCCGATTACGATTTTGGTGCTCCTCTTACTGTCAAGTAATATCTACGGTGTCATAGGGATGGTCGTAGCAGTACCTACTTACTCCATTTTTAAAGAAATTACTAAGTTCCTAGCGAAATTATATGAAAACCATAAAGAAGCTCATAAAGAAGCTAAGGAATTGGAAAAAACAGAATCAAATTAAAATCAGGGAAACCTGATTTTTTTGATGAAAATACTATCTCCAAACAAAAAGAAGTTTGAATTTATATTGCCATAAAGAAGCAGAAGAACAGGATTTGATAAGATTTAGATTAATTCACAAAATATGTGTAAAACACTTGCAATTTAGCAGAAATTTGATAAAATAGTAAGGAAAGTTAGACTGTATTGCCTACTGTCTATCTATAAAATATATTTTATTGGAGGCTTTTACTCAAATGGCAAAAGAAAAATACGATCGTAGTAAACCACACGTTAACATTGGTACTATCGGACACGTTGACCACGGTAAAACTACTTTGACTGCAGCTATCACAACTGTATTGGCACGTCGCTTGCCTTCAGCAGTTAACCAACCTAAAGACTATGCGTCTATCGATGCTGCTCCAGAAGAACGCGAACGCGGTATCACTATCAACACTGCGCACGTTGAGTACGAAACTGAAAAACGTCACTACGCTCACATCGATGCTCCAGGACACGCGGACTACGTTAAAAACATGATCACTGGTGCCGCTCAAATGGACGGAGCTATCCTTGTAGTAGCTTCAACTGACGGACCAATGCCACAAACTCGTGAGCACATCCTTCTTTCACGTCAGGTTGGTGTTAAACACCTTATCGTCTTCATGAACAAAATTGACTTGGTAGACGACGAAGAATTGCTTGAATTGGTTGAAATGGAAATCCGTGACCTCTTGTCAGAATACGACTTCCCAGGTGACGATCTTCCAGTTATCCAAGGTTCAGCTCTTAAAGCTCTTGAAGGTGACTCTAAATACGAAGACATCATCATGGAATTGATGAACACTGTTGATGAGTACATCCCAGAACCAGAACGTGACACTGAAAAACCATTGCTTCTTCCAGTCGAAGACGTATTCTCAATCACTGGACGTGGTACAGTTGCTTCAGGACGTATCGACCGTGGTACTGTTCGTGTCAACGACGAAATCGAAATCGTTGGTATCAAAGAAGAAACTCAAAAAGCAGTTGTTACTGGTGTTGAAATGTTCCGTAAACAACTTGACGAAGGTCTTGCTGGAGATAACGTAGGTGTCCTTCTTCGTGGTGTTCAACGTGATGAAATCGAACGTGGACAAGTTATCGCTAAACCAGGTTCAATCAACCCACACACTAAATTTAAAGGTGAAGTCTACATCCTTACTAAAGAAGAAGGTGGACGTCATACTCCATTCTTCAACAACTACCGTCCACAATTCTACTTCCGTACTACTGACGTTACAGGTTCAATCGAACTTCCTGCAGGTACTGAAATGGTAATGCCTGGTGATAACGTGACTATCGACGTTGAGTTGATCCACCCAATCGCCGTAGAACAAGGTACTACATTCTCTATCCGTGAGGGTGGACGTACTGTTGGTTCAGGTATGGTTACAGAAATCGAAGCTTAATTCGATTAAGTTCCCAGAAGAACAATTATTTAAGTCAGACACTAAAAGAATCTTGCCTTGCAAGGTTCTTTTTTCTTCTTCTATTTGAAGTGCTTCTACTCTAGCAGTATAATCGTTTTTTTGGTATAATAAAAGTTATGGAAATCGAAAAAACCAATCGTATGAACGCCCTTTTTGAATTTTATGCGGCGCTTTTGACAGACAAGCAGATGAACTATATAGAACTCTATTATGCTGATGATTATAGTCTTGCTGAGATTGCTGAAGAGTTCGGTGTCAGTCGTCAGGCTGTCTATGATAATATCAAGCGGACGGAAAAAATTCTAGAAGATTATGAGATGAAACTGCACATGTATTCGGACTACATTGTCCGCAGTCAGATTTTTGACCAGATCTTGGAGCGTTATCCCAAGGATGACTTTCTGCAGGAGCAGATAGAAGTTTTAACAAGCATTGATAATAGAGAATAAGAGGAAGAAAAATGGCATTTGAAAGTTTAACAGAACGTTTACAGAACGTCTTTAAAAATTTACGTAAAAAAGGAAAAATATCTGAGGCTGATGTCCAAGAAGCAACCAAAGAGATTCGTTTGGCCTTGCTTGAAGCCGACGTTGCTTTGCCTGTTGTAAAGGACTTTATCAAGAAGGTTCGTGAACGTGCAGTCGGACACGAGGTCATTGAAACCCTCAATCCTGCCCAACAGATTATCAAAATCGTTGATGAGGAACTGACAGCCGTTTTAGGTTCTGATACGGCAGAGATTATCAAGTCACCTAAAATTCCTACGATTATCATGATGGTCGGTTTGCAAGGGGCTGGTAAAACGACCTTTGCTGGTAAGCTGGCTAATAAACTCAAGAAGGAAGAAAATGCTCGTCCTTTGATGATTGCGGCGGATATTTATCGTCCAGCAGCCATCGATCAGCTGAAAACACTTGGACAGCAGATTGATGTTCCAGTTTTTGCACTTGGAACAGAAGTGCCGGCTGTTGAGATTGTTCGCCAAGGTTTGGCGCAAGCTCAAGCCAATCACAACGACTATGTCTTGATTGATACGGCAGGGCGTTTACAAATCGATGAACTTCTCATGAATGAGCTTCGTGATGTTAAAGCACTGGCTCAACCAAATGAAATTCTACTCGTCATTGATGCCATGATTGGTCAAGAAGCAGCTAATGTTGCTCGTGAATTCAATGCTCAGTTGGAAGTAACTGGTGTCATCCTTACCAAGATTGATGGGGACACACGTGGTGGTGCGGCTCTATCTGTTCGTCATATCACTGGTAAACCAATTAAGTTCACTGGTACGGGTGAAAAGATTACAGATATCGAAACCTTCCACCCAGATCGTATGTCAAGCCGTATCCTTGGTATGGGGGATATGCTGACCTTGATCGAGAAAGCTTCTCAGGAATACGATGAGCAAAAAGCCCTTGAAATGGCTGAGAAGATGCGTGAAAACACCTTTGATTTCAATGATTTCATCGATCAATTGGATCAGGTGCAAAATATGGGGCCAATGGAAGACTTACTTAAGATGATTCCAGGTATGGCTAACAATCCGGCCCTTCAAAATATGAAGGTAGATGAGCGCCAAATTGCGCGCAAACGTGCCATTGTGTCTTCCATGACACCTGAGGAGCGTGAAAATCCTGATTTGTTAAATCCAAGTCGTCGCCGCCGTATCGCTGCAGGTTCTGGTAATACCTTTGTTGAAGTCAATAAATTTATCAAGGACTTTAACCAGGCCAAACAGCTCATGCAAGGTGTCATGTCTGGGGATATGAACAAGATGATGAAACAAATGGGAATCAATCCCAATAACCTTCCAAAAAATATGCCAAATATGGGAGGGATGGATATGTCTGCCCTTGAAGGCATGATGGGACAAGGTGGAATGCCGGATATGTCAGGTCTCGGAGGAGCAGGCATGCCAGATATGAGCCAGATGTTTGGTGGCGGACTCAAAGGTAAAATCGGTGAATTTGCTATGAAACAGTCTATGAAACGCATGGCCAACAAAATGAAAAAAGCTAAGAAGAAGAGGAAATAAGAAAAAGGAAAGCAGAAGAGCTTTCCTTTTTTAATATAAAATAAGAGCTTTCCATGATCATGTAATCTTTTCCCAATCGAAACATTTACTAAATAGAAAGAGTAATCTCAAATCCTTGCATCCATTCGGATTTTACTGTGATTTCGATTTTTAAAGCATCTGCTAATTGTTTGACCAGATAGAGACCCATGCCTGTTGATTTTTTCCTTGTCTCACCTGAATCACCTGTAAAACCTTTCTCAAAGATATGAGGGAAGTCACAAGCTTTAACTCCGCAGCCATTATCCCTAATAATAAGACTTGTACGTCCCTTGTCTTTTGACATAGAAATCTTGAGTTCTGGCTTATCAGAGCTATATTTAAGGGAGTTAGCTAGTATTTGAGACAGGATAAATTCAAAACTGCGTTGATCGGTGTAGCAGATTCCTTGTATGTTTTCTACCTTAATCGTAAATTTCTTTTCTTTGAGCAAGGGATCAAAGTTTTCCAAAAGTTCCTGAATACACTCTTCGAGGTCGACATCTTCAAATAGAAAATCATTTTTTTCACTTTTAACCCTGTAATAGAATAGTATCTGTGATACATTTCCTTGGATTTGATTTTTTACATAATCCAACTTAAAAGCTGTATCCTTCGGCAGCTGGTCACTTTGGTTGTCCAAAAGGAGGGAAAGAAGCGATAGAGGAAGTTTGATTTCATGAGCCCACTTTTCAACATAGTCCTCATAGTCGGCTAGTAATGAATTGAGCTTTCCTATTTCCGCCTGTCTTTGGTAGAGCGCATTTGCGATTTCCTCGATGCTTTCTTTCTCTGAGACAGTTGATAAACGCAATAATTCCAGCTCCGTATCTATCTTAGGATTGGCTATGAAGGCTTTATAAGCAGCTGATTTTTTCCTTTCTTTTCTTATAAGTAGGAGTGATAGGATAAAAAAGAGTAGGACTGTAGCTAAAAGATAGAGCAGGATGAGAGCTTGAAACATCCTCACGTCTGAAAGCCAAAGCAGAATCGCTGTGAATAGATCAAATACTAAAAGAACAAGTAACCAGGGCAGGTAAGTAGCTAGATATTTAAGATTCTGTTTCATCTGGACTTACCTCTTCTAGCTTGTAACCAATACCTCTGACGGACTTGACTTGAAGGGCAATGCCAGCCTGTTTCATCACCTTTTTGAGCCTTGCAATATTTACTTGAAGAGCATTTTCATCGATGAACTCAGTTGTGTTCCATAGTTTCATACTTAGTTCTTCTTTTGTGACGACAGGAGCATTAGTAACCAATAAGGTTTCTAACAATTTCCCTTGATTTTGGGGGAGTATAATCGAGTGTCCGTTGATATAAAGGGTATAGGTTTGTTTATCCAGCAGAAAATTATCTTTTTCAAGTAGATTTTGTCTGCCTTCATAGCGTTTCAGGATATTTTCTATACGTGCCAAAAATCTTTCTTTCTTGAAAGGCTTTGTTAGATACTCATCTGCCCCTAATTTCAGGGCGTAAATCTCATCTTTTAGTTGTTCACGGGAGGTGAGAACCAATATGGGCACAGAGCGTTTTGACTTGAGATTTTTACAAATTTGAAAGCCAGTTTCTCCTGGTAAATTCAAATCCAGTATGATTAGATCTGTATCGTATTGAAGCACTTGTTGGCTCGTATCTTTGAAGTCAGTCAACTTATCAACTTGATAACCCGCTTTCTCTAACAAGATGATAATTTCATCTCGAATCAAGGCTTCATCTTCAATAACCAGAATATGCTTCATATCGGTTCCTCCTTTTCCTATTTTATTCTACCTTATTCATCTCTTTTGGGTTCCATTAATGACAATAAGTACTTGTTGCTATTTTTCTTTACAATTCTGATATAGATGACTTCAAATCCAGCTAAGAGCAGTACTATCAGCATGGCTGTGATAAATTTCTGCCCCATGACCATTCTTGCGCTAGCGGGTACTATTCCTGTGAGGAGGGAGCTCACTCCGAAGCTACTACTGATAAGTGCAAGGGCTATTGTCAGACCGAAATACCAGTTGATTTGTTTTTCTGACGATTTACAAAGAGTTTCGTAGTTGGCGCCAAGATGAATTAAGGTTTGGTATCGTCTGTAGGATTGTCTTTGTCCCATCAAAAATTGCACGCCAATGATTGTATTTGCCACGACAAGGAAGATGATTGCCAGATAAATGGTAATATAGCTGGCAGAGATAATATAAAATAATTGTCTTCCCATATTTTGTATATAGCTTTCATAACCAAGAGAGGTTTGATTTAGCTTTTCATTGGTATCTGAGATAGCTCTCATCAGGCCTTTTTCCTTGACCAGCTCAGGAGCTAGGATGCCACTGACATAGTTTGAGTATTTACTGTCAGTATAGCTCATAAAGACTTCATCTGGGACTATGAGGGCCACAGAGAGGGTGATTTCACGATCGGTTACAATCGGTAAAGACTGTACTGCGCCAATCAATTTTATATCATTTCCCATGACGTTGATTTGAGGCTTCGTCTTCAGAACAGAGTTGACGAGATTCTCATCTGGGAGAAAATCTTTCCCCATATACAAGTAGGCTTCCTTACTAGTTAATTCTAAAGGTGGGAGATTGGCAGCTTTTCTAAGTTCATTGTATTCGGAAACTGGTATGAGGTGGGAAGTAGTAGACTGTTTAAATCTTTGGAGCAAAATTTCCTTGTTTTTACTGTCTCTTTGCTCTTTTAATACCTTGATAAACTGTTCAAAGGCCACGGACTCGTTTTCTTTTGGTTTCCCGACTTTGATTTGCAGAATCTTTGAGAACTGTGATGCTAGTCCTGCTGCTTCAAGCTCTTTTTTAACTGTATTCACATCAAGATTTTCATCTGATTCCTGCTTGCTATCTCTAAATGTATAATCTAAGACATGAGCCTGATTACCAGAATTGCCGCTTGCAATGGCAACACCTGCTCCAAAGAGGCATAAGGCAGAGAAGATTAAGAGCGAGCAGATGGCCAGTATAGTTGAGCGCTGGATAACTAATTCCTGAATCTGTCTAAAATTATAGGCATGAAGTTTTCGATTGTTTCCAAGCTTGACCAAAAAGTCTATAAATAAACGCATACCAAAGAAGAGTAGGATAGTTCCCAGAGTTCCTAAGAGAACGGTGATGCCCATTGTTATGACACTCTCCCAAGCTCGTCCACTAATCCCCATGTAATAGGCTGTTCCAAGAAGTAAAATTCCGAGGACGGAAGCAAGAAGGTACACACCCTTGGGGAGTAGTTTCTTCATTCCAGAGGGTGAATAGGCAAGTAGGTTTCCGATTTCCATATTGGCCGTCTTTGCACTTAAAAGTACAAAAACAGCTAATTTTACTGCTAGGAAGCCGATGACTGTATAGAGTAGAGCTGTGGTAGATAGAGAAAATTGATGTTCAATAATCCCTAGTCCCACAATTTTAGCGGTTATTAGGCTGATTAGTTCTGAAATCAAGATAGAAATTGGAAGGCCTATTCCAAGTGCAAGGACACTGTTTCTCAAATCCTCGAGCAGGAGTAGCAAGAACAGTTTGCTTCTTCGCATTCCCAGTGTGAGATAGACACCAAATTCATGTTTTCTCCTTTCCATCTGCATACTGCTTGCGAAGTAGACTAGAAAAAAGAGAATAAAGAGCGTTGCTACATAAAGAATAGGAATCATGCTAAAGAGTTTGTTTACAGCGTCACTTTCTATTTGTTTTAGAAAGATTATCACATCTTGATGGGACAAAGAAAGGATGATGTAAAAGGAGATAATAGAAAGAACCATGGAACTGAAGTACAAGCCATTATTTTTTCGATCTCTCTTGCTATTTCTTGAGACTAATTTAGAAAACATTGCCATCACCTCCAGCTAGGGCTGCCATGACCTTTAGTATTCTGTGGGAGAAGTCTTCTTGACTTTCTCTTGGATAATCGCGACGGATTTCATGGAATAGTTTTCCGTCTTGGATAAACAAGATGCGGTTGCAAAAGCTGGCTGCGACGGAATCGTGGGTCACCATGAGAATGGTGGTTTCTTCCACTTGATTCATTTCGGATAATTTTTGCATCAAAATGGTCGCATTTTTTGAATCCAAAGCCCCTGTGGGCTCGTCTGCAAATACAATCTTAGGGTCTAAAATTAAGGCGCGCGCAGCAGCTACCCTTTGCCGTTGACCACCTGATAATTGAGAAGGGAACTTATCCAGAAGTTCAGAAATATCCAGATATTGGGAAAGTAATTCTAACCGAACCTTGCTTTCGTCGGCATCGACCTTGTGTAAAGACAAGGGGAGTAAAATATTTTCTTTGGCTGTAAGATTGTCCAAAAGCTCAAAATTTTGAAAGAGGTAACCAATTTCCTTGCCACGATAATCAGCTAACTGGTTCCCTTTTAACTGACCTAAATCTTTTTCTTGCATTTGAATAGAGCCGTCAGTTGGCTTGATGATTGTGGCGAGACAGTTAAGAAGGGTTGTTTTCCCAGAACCGCTACTCCCCATAATTCCTAAGAACTCACCTTTTACAACTTGAAAAGATATGCCGTTCAAGGCTTTGGTGACATTGGGCTCTTTTCCATAATGCTTTTTTAATGATTCTACTCGTAAAATGGTTTCCATGTGAAACACCTCCATCTTTTGTTACTTTCATTATAATATGAATCAGAGTAGAATAACACTTACGGATGATGTAAGAAATCTTTATCATTAGGTTATTGGATCTATACTTACTATATTATAGCATGGTTTCAGGGATTTAAAAAGGGGTGTTGAGAGTCAAGAAATTTTCTTAATATTGAAATTATAAAAAATAATACTACTGTAGTCCATGCTCCAGCAGTATTATTTATTATTTTATAGAAAATTCTATTCCCACTCAACGGTTGCGGGTGGTTTACTTGTAATATCGTAGACGATACGGTTAACGTGGTCTACTTCGTTTACGATACGTACAGAAATCTTTTGAAGGACATCCCAAGGAATTTTGGCAAAGTCAGCTGTCATACCATCGATAGAAGTGATAGCGCGAATGGCAATGGTGTAGTCATATGTACGACCGTCACCCATAACACCTACTGAACGAACGCCTGTGTTGACAGTGAAATATTGCCAGATATCACGGTCAAGTCCAGCTTTGGCAATTTCTTCACGAAGGATTGCGTCTGACTCACGAACAGTTTCTAGTTTTTCTTCAGTGATTTCACCCATGACACGGATAGCGAGTCCTGGTCCTGGGAATGGTTGACGCCATACGATGTGGTCTGGCATACCAAGCTCTGTACCGAGGGCACGGACTTCGTCTTTATAAAGAGTGTTCAATGGTTCAATCAATTCAAATTGCATGTCTTCTGGAAGACCACCAACATTGTGGTGTGATTTGATGGTTTGAGCAGTATCTGTACCAGACTCAATCACGTCAGTGTAAAGCGTTCCTTGAGCAAGGAATTTTACATCTTTGAGCTTACTTGCTTCGTCATCGAAGACATAAACAAACTCATTACCGATGATTTTACGTTTTTGTTCAGGGTCAGAAACACCTGCAAGTTTATCAAGGAAGCGTTTTGCAGCATCTGCTTTGACGATATTCAAACCAAACTTACCACCAAGCATGTCCATAACTTGGTCAGCTTCTCCCTTACGGAGAAGACCGTGGTCTACAAAGATACAGATCAATTGATCACCGATTGCTTTTTGGAGAAGAACTCCAACAACAGAAGAGTCAACACCACCTGATAGGCCGAGAAGAACACGCTTGTCACCTACAGTTTCACGGATTTTCTTGATCTGCATATCGATGAAGTTGTCCATTGACCAGTCGCCTTTAGCCTGACAGATGTTAAGGGCAAAGTTGCGAAGGATATCATTCCCGTATACAGAATGGCGAACTTCTGGGTGAAATTGGATACCATAGATGTGCTTTTCAGGGTTTTCAATAGCTGCATAAGGACAGTCAGCAGAAGTACCAGTACGAACAAAATCAGCTGGAATCTCTGTTACAGCATCGCCATGGCTCATCAAAACAATCTGTTCTTCAGGAGTCCCTTCAAAGAGGGCAGAAGTGGTATGAGTAAGTGGTGATTGGCCATACTCTCGGTTACCAGCATCACTAGCAGGGACAACTTTTCCTCCAAGCTTGTGAGTCAAAAGCTGCATACCGTAGCAGATTCCTAAAATTGGAATACCCAATTCGAAAATTTCTGGATCAATATCAAACGAACCATCTTCGTATACAGAGTTTGGTCCACCAGAGAGGATGATCCCTACAGGGTTAATCGCACGAACCTCTGCGGCTGAGATTTTATGACTTTTTAACTCTGAAAAAACACCAATTTCACGAATACGGCGTGAAATTAGCTGGTTGTATTGGCTACCATAGTCCAGCACGATGATTTTTTCGACATCTTGCAAATCAGTTGAAATGTTGCTCATCTTTTTCCTTTCTCAAAAGAAATATCTTTTTCAATATTCTATCACAAATAGGGGCGAATTACCAACTAAACAAGGCAAAGTTTGACTTTTTCTTAGCAAATACGGTACAATGGAGAAAATAAAGAAAAGAAGTGAGAATCATGTTACCAGCTTATATGAAAATCCACGATCAGATCAAGAAGGATATAGATGAGCATCATTGGAAAATTGGTGAGAGACTTCCAAGTGAGCGAGATTTAGCGGAACAGTTTCAAGTTAGCCGGATGACATTACGCCAGGCTATCTCTCTCTTGGTTGAGGAAGGAGTTTTGGAGCGTCGAGTAGGAAGTGGAACCTTTGTCTCTAGCACTCGTGTCCAAGAAAAAATGCGGGGGACAACCAGTTTTACGGAGATTGTCAAATCTCAGGGGAAAGTCCCTTCTAGCCAACTCATTTCTTACAGAAGAACCATTCCAAATGAGCAAGAGGTCGCTAAGCTAGGGATTACTCCGACAGAGAATATTATCCGCATGGAACGGGTGCGTTACGCTGACCAAGTTCCACTAGTCTATGAAGTCGCATCCATTCCTGAGAAATTTATTAAGGATTTCAAAAAAGAAGAAATCACCAGTCACTTCTTCCAAACCTTGCAGCAACATGGCTATCGGATTGGCAAATCCCAACAGACCATTTATGCAAGATTGGCTAAGGAAAAAATTGCTCACTATCTAGAAGTCGAAAAGGGGCATGCCATTTTAGCCTTGACTCAGGTCTCTTATCTTGAAGATGGGACGGCTTTCGAGTATGTAAAGAGCCAATACGTTGGTGAACGCTTTGAATTTTATCTTGAAAATAACTAGTCTAGAAAGGCTAGTTTTTTGTTTTAGAAAAGATTAGAATTGTCAAAACAATCTGTCTAGGCTTGATTTTATCGCTTATTTACTATAAAATGAGAAGGAAAAACGTCAAACTTTTATATTGCAAATAGGAGAAAAAATGACAAAAACATTAAAACGTCCTGAGGTTTTATCACCTGCAGGAACTTTAGAGAAGCTGAAAGTAGCTGTTCAATATGGTGCGGACGCAGTCTTCATCGGTGGGCAGGCCTATGGTCTTCGTAGCCGTGCAGGAAACTTCACCTTTGAACAGATGGAAGAAGGCGTGCAGTTTGCTGCTAAGTACGGTGCCAAGGTCTATGTGGCTGCTAACATGGTTATGCACGAAGGAAACGAAGCTGGTGCTGGAGAATGGTTCCGTAAGTTGCGTGACATCGGGATTGCGGCAGTTATCGTGTCAGATCCGGCCTTGATTATGATTGCAGCAACAGAAGCACCAGGTCTTGAAATCCACCTTTCAACCCAAGCCAGTGCGACCAACTATGAAACTCTTGAGTTCTGGAAAGAACTTGGTCTAACTCGTGTGGTTTTGGCCCGTGAAGTTTCAATGGAAGAATTGGCAGAGATTCGCAAACGTACTGATGTAGAAATTGAAGCCTTTGTCCATGGAGCTATGTGTATTTCTTACTCAGGTCGCTGTACGCTCTCAAACCACATGAGTATGCGTGATGCCAACCGTGGTGGTTGTTCTCAGTCTTGTCGTTGGAAATACGACCTTTACGACATGCCCTTTGGTCAAGAACGTAAAAGTCTGAAAGGTGAAATTCCAGAAGAATTTTCGATGTCAGCTGTTGACATGTCCATGATTGACCATATTCCGGATATGATTGAAAACGGTGTAGACAGTCTCAAGATTGAAGGCCGCATGAAGTCAATCCACTATGTTTCAACTGTGACCAACTGTTACAAGGCGGCTGTAGATGCTTATCTTGAAAGTCCTGAGAAATTTGAAGCCATCAAGCAAGACTTGGTAGACGAGATGTGGAAGGTTGCTCAACGTGAATTGGCAACAGGTTTCTACTACGGTACACCTACAGAAAATGAACAGTTATTTGGCGCTCGTCGTAAAATTCCTGAATATAAGTTTGTCGCTGAAGTGGTAGCGTATGATGATGCGACTCAAACGGCAACCATTCGTCAACGGAATGTCATCAACGAAGGCGACCAAGTGGAGTTTTATGGACCAGGTTTCCGTCATTTTGATACTTATATCGAAGATCTTCATGATGCCAAGGGCAATAAAATCGACCGAGCCCCAAATCCAATGGAACTCTTGACCATTAAGGTTCCACAACCTGTTCAAGCTGGGGATATGGTCCGCGCTCTCAAGGAAGGTCTCATCAATCTCTATAAGGAAGATGGAACCAGCGTCACAGTTCGTGCCTAGAGAAGGAAAAGTGAATGAATCAAGCACAAGGTTTGTTAGTTGATGATGAAGGAAGATGTGTTCATTATCATAGCGAAAAGGACATCGTTTCCCTCCAGTGCTATGAGTGTAAAAAATATTATGCTTGTTATCAGTGCCATAATGCTATAGAAACGCATGTGTTTTCGCCCTATCCCTTGGCGCTTTCTGAGGATCGACCGATTTTATGTGGGGTTTGTAAGAGGACAATGACTTTCCAAGAATACCAAAAACAGATGGCTTGTCCTTACTGCAGTGCTCCATTTAATCCAGGTTGTAAACAACACTATTCCTACTATTTTAAATAAACTGAAAAATCCAAGTTTCAAACTTGGATTTTTCAGTTTGTTTCAGAAAATATAGTAAAATCAAGAAAAACTCGCAATCTAAAATGGAAAAACTTTCTATAGAATAGGGTAAAATTAGCAAAAATAGAAATATATTACCTGAAACGCTTTCAACGTAAGTAAAAAGTTGACAAATCAAAATTTTAGGACTAAACTAAGTAAGTAAATTTTAAATAAAAGGAGAATTCATCATGAATTTAACATTTTTCGGTCTTTGTCTTGCCTGTATGGGTGTATCCCTTGCAGAAGGTATGTTGATGAACGGTTTGTTCAAATCAGCTGCTCGCCAACCAGACATCATTCCACAATTGCGTAGCTTAATGATCATGGGGATTGCCTTTATCGAAGGAACATTCTTTGTAACTCTCGTATTTTCATTTATCATCAAATAAAGAGAAGTATAAAATGGAAAAGGGAGGATTCTAGATGGAAGAAAGTATCAATCCAACCATCAATATTGGTCCTGTTACCTTTGATTTGACCTTGACAGTATTGACCTTGCTGTCTGTAGTCGTTATTTTTGGCTTTATCTATTGGGCAAGTCGGAATATGACTGTGAAACCCAAAGGAAAGCAAAATGTACTGGAGTATCTCTATGACTTCGTAGTCGGATTTACAGAACCTAATGTAGGCTCACGGTACATGAAAGATTACTCACTCTTTTACTTGTGTTTATTTCTTTTTATGGTTATCGCAAACAATCTTGGTTTGATGGCAAAACTTCAAACTACAGATGGGACAAACCTTTGGACATCGCCAACTGCCAATCTTCAATTTGACTTGGCCTTGTCATTTGGAATTATCCTGATGACCCATATAGAAGGAATTCGTCGCCGTGGTGTTAAAAAGTATCTGAAAGGCTTTGTTACCCCAGGTTTTATGACACCGATGAATCTCCTTGAAGAAGTCACGAATTTCCTATCACTTGCTTTGCGGGTATTCGGAAATATCTTTGCCGGAGAAGTGATGGCTAGTTTGCTAATCACACTTTCTCATCAGGCTCTTTATTGGTATCCAGTCGCATTTGTTACCAATCTTGTCTGGACGGCGTTTTCTGTGTTTATTTCCTGTGTTCAGGCTTATGTATTCACAGTCTTGTCTTCTATGTATTTAGGAAATAAAATTAATGATGGAGAGTAGAAAGGAGTAACAGATGCACGTAACAGTAGGTGAATTAATTGGTAACTTTATTTTAATCGCTGGCTCTTTTATCCTTTTGATTGTCTTAGTTAAGAAATATGCGTGGTCAAACTTGACAAGTGTCTTCGAAGAAAGGGCAAATAAAATTGCTGCTGATATTGATGGAGCTGAACAGGCTCGTCAAAAAGCAGAAACTCTTGCCCAAAAACGTGAAGATGAATTGGCTGGTAGTCGCAACGAAGCCAAAACAATCATTGAAAATGCTAAAGAGACAGCAGAGAAGAGTAAAGCAGATATTCTGGCAGATGCTAAAGTAGAAGCAGGTCGCTTAAAAGAGAAGGCGAATCAAGAAATTGCTCAGAATAAAGCTGAAGCTTTGCAAAGTGTTAAGGGCGAGGTGGCAGATTTGACGATTAGTCTCGCTGGTAAAATCATCTCAAAAAACCTTGACAGTCATGCTCATAAGGAACTCATTGATCAGTATATCGATCAGCTAGGAGAAGCCTAATGGACAAGAAAACAGCAAAGGTAATTGAAAAATACAGCATACCTTTTGTCCAATTAGTGATTGAAAAAGGAGAAGAGGACCGGATTTTTTCAGACTTGGATCAAATCAAGAAAGTCGCAGAAGAAACGGGCTTACCTTCTTTTTTAGCTCAGGTGGCAGTTGATGAGTCTGATAAGGAAAAAACAGTTGGTTTCTTTCAAGACTCTGTCTCACCTTTAATGCAAAACTTTATTCAGGTTCTGATTTACAATCACAGAGCAAATCTTTTTTATGATATCATTGTTGATTGTTTGAATCGTCTTGAAAGAGAAACCAATCAGTTTATAGTCACGATTTCTTCAGCTCATCCTTTAACGGACGAACAGAAGGAACGTTTGCTCCCATTGATAGAGAAAAAAATGTCTCTGAAAGTACGGAGTATCAAAGAACAAATTGATGAAGGACTCATTGGTGGTTTTGTTATTTTTGCTAATCACAAGACAATTGATGTGAGTATAAAACAACAACTTCGAGTTGTTAAAGAAAATTTGAAATAGAAAGTGGTGTTCTTTTGGCAATTAACGCACAAGAAATCAGCGCTTTAATTAAGCAACAAATTGAAAATTTCAAACCCAATTTTGATGTGTCTGAAACAGGTGTTGTAACCTATATCGGGGATGGAATTGCGCGTGCTCACGGTCTTGAAAATGCCATGAGTGGAGAGCTGTTGATTTTTGAAAACGGCTCTTATGGGATGGCGCAAAACTTGGAGTCTACAGACGTTGGGATTATCATCCTTGGAGACTTTACAGATATTCGTGAAGGTGATACGATTCGCCGTACAGGTAAAATCATGGAAGTACCTGTGGGGGATAGCCTAATCGGACGTGTTGTCGACCCACTTGGTCGTCCAGTTGATGGTCTTGGTGATATCCATACTGACAAAACTCGTCCAGTAGAAGCGCCAGCTCCTGGCGTTATGCAACGTAAGTCTGTATCAGAACCATTACAAACAGGTTTGAAAGCTATTGACGCCCTTGTACCGATTGGTCGTGGTCAACGTGAGTTGATTATTGGTGACCGTCAGACAGGGAAAACAACTATTGCAATTGATACAATCTTGAACCAAAAAGGGCAAGATATGATCTGTATCTATGTAGCGATTGGACAAAAAGAATCAACAGTTCGTACGCAAGTAGAAACACTTCGTCAGTACGGTGCCTTGGACTACACAATCGTTGTGACGGCTTCTGCTTCACAACCGTCTCCATTGCTCTTCCTAGCTCCTTATGCTGGAGTAGCTATGGCGGAAGAATTTATGTACCAAGGGAAGCATGTTTTGATCGTTTATGATGATCTTTCAAAACAAGCGGTCGCTTATCGTGAGCTTTCCCTCTTGCTTCGTCGTCCTCCAGGTCGTGAAGCCTTTCCAGGGGATGTTTTCTACCTCCACAGCCGTTTGCTTGAGCGCTCAGCTAAAGTTTCTGATGAACTTGGTGGTGGATCTATTACAGCCCTACCATTTATAGAGACACAAGCGGGAGATATCTCTGCGTATATCGCAACCAACGTGATTTCTATCACTGACGGACAAATCTTCCTTGGTGATGGTCTCTTCAATGCGGGTATTCGTCCAGCCATTGATGCGGGTTCATCTGTATCCCGTGTAGGGGGTTCGGCACAAATCAAAGCCATGAAGAAAGTAGCTGGTACACTTCGTATCGACCTTGCTTCATACCGTGAGTTGGAAGCCTTCACTAAGTTTGGTTCTGACTTGGATGCAGCAACACAGGCTAAGTTAAACCGTGGACGTCGTACTGTGGAAGTATTGAAACAACCTGTCCATAAACCACTACCTGTTGAGAAACAAGTAACCATTCTCTATGCTTTGACACATGGTTTCTTGGATACGATTCCTGTAGATGACATTGTTCGTTTTGAGGAAGAGTTCCATACTTTCTTTGATGCTCATTATCCAGAGATTTTGGAAACCATTCGTGAAACAAAAGACTTGCCAGAAGAAGCAGTCTTGGATGCTGCGATTACAGAGTTTCTCAATCAATCCAGCTTCCAATAAGAATAGAGGTGTCAGATGGCAGTATCTCTAAATGATATTAAAACAAAAATCGCCTCAACCAAAAATACGAGTCAAATCACTAATGCCATGCAAATGGTATCGGCTGCCAAGTTAGGTCGCTCTGAAGAAGCAGCGCGCAACTTCCAAGTTTACGCTCAGAAGGTTCGTAAGCTTTTAACGGATATTCTGCATGGTAACGGATCTGCTGGTTCAACCAATCCGATGCTCATCAGTCGCCCAGTTAAGAAAACAGGCTATATCGTTATTACTTCAGACCGTGGCTTGGTTGGAGGTTATAATGCTTCCATCCTTAAAGCCGTTATGGAGTTGAAAGAAGAATACCATCCAGATGGTAAAGATTTTGAGATAATCTGTATTGGTGGTATGGGAGCTGATTTCTTTAAGGCTCGTGGTATTCAGCCAATCTATGAACTACGTGGCTTGGCAGATCAACCCAGTTTTGATGAAGTTCGTAAAATTATTTCAAAAACGATTGAGATGTACCAAAACGAACTTTTTGATGAATTGTACGTCTGCTACAACCATCATGTCAATACTCTCACAAGTCAAATGCGTGTGGAACAAATGCTTCCGATTGTTGACTTGGATCCAAATGAAGCAGATGAAGAGTATAGCTTGACCTTTGAGTTAGAAACGAGCCGTGATGAGATTCTAGAGCAGTTGTTGCCACAGTATGCCGAAAGTATGATTTACGGGGCTATTATCGATGCCAAGACAGCTGAAAATGCTGCAGGTATGACCGCCATGCAAACGGCGACTGATAATGCCAAGAAGGTCATCAATGATTTGACAATCCAGTATAACCGTGCTAGACAGGCGGCGATTACACAAGAAATTACAGAAATCGTAGCGGGGGCTAGTGCCTTAGAATAAGGCTTTGCTTCCCTCGTATTAAAATGAACTTATACTCAATGAAAATCAAAGAGCAAACTAGGAAGCTAGCTGCAGGCTGTACTTGAGTACGGTAAGGCGACGCTGACGTGGTTTGAATTTGATTTTCGAAGAGTATTAGGACCTAGTTGAGCTAGGAACCGATAGTATCTTATATAGAATAGGAGAAGGAGATGAGTTCAGGTAAAATTGCTCAGGTTATCGGACCCGTTGTAGACGTCTTGTTTGCAGCAGGGGAAACACTTCCTGAGATTAATAATGCACTTGTCGTCTACAAAAATGACGAAAGAAAAACAAAAATCGTCCTTGAAGTAGCCTTGGAGTTGGGTGATGGTATGGTCCGTACGATCGCCATGGAATCAACAGATGGTTTGACTCGTGGAATGGAAGTTTTGGACACAGGACGTCCAATCTCCGTGCCAGTAGGTAAAGAAACTTTGGGACGTGTCTTTAACGTTTTGGGGGATACGATTGACTTGGATGCTCCTTTCGCTGAAGACGCTGAGCGTCAGCCAATTCATAAGAAAGCTCCAACTTTTGATGAATTGTCTACCTCATCTGAAATCTTGGAAACAGGGATTAAGGTTATCGACCTTCTTGCCCCTTACCTAAAAGGTGGTAAAGTTGGACTCTTCGGTGGTGCCGGAGTTGGTAAAACTGTCTTGATCCAAGAATTGATTCACAACATTGCCCAAGAACACGGTGGTATTTCAGTATTTACTGGTGTTGGGGAACGTACTCGTGAAGGGAACGACCTTTACTGGGAAATGAAAGAATCAGGCGTTATCGAGAAAACAGCCATGGTATTTGGTCAGATGAATGAACCACCTGGAGCCCGTATGCGTGTTGCCCTTACTGGTTTGACAATCGCCGAATACTTCCGTGATGTAGAAGGCCAAGATGTGCTTCTCTTTATCGATAATATCTTCCGTTTCACTCAAGCTGGTTCAGAAGTATCTGCCCTTTTGGGTCGTATGCCTTCAGCCGTTGGTTACCAGCCAACACTTGCTACAGAAATGGGTCAATTGCAAGAGCGGATCACGTCAACTAAGAAGGGTTCTGTAACCTCTATCCAAGCCATCTATGTGCCAGCGGATGACTATACTGACCCTGCGCCAGCCACAGCTTTTGCTCACTTGGATTCAACGACTAACTTGGAACGTAAGTTGGTACAGTTGGGGATTTACCCAGCCGTTGACCCACTTGCTTCAAGCTCTCGTGCCTTGGCACCTGAGATTGTTGGTGAGGAGCACTATGCAGTTGCTGCTGAGGTTAAACGTGTCCTTCAACGTTACCATGAATTGCAAGATATCATTGCTATCCTTGGTATGGATGAACTTTCTGATGAAGAAAAGACCTTGGTTGCACGTGCCCGTCGTATCCAGTTCTTCTTGTCTCAGAACTTCAACGTTGCCGAACAATTTACTGGTCAACCTGGTTCTTATGTGCCAGTAGCGGAAACAGTTCGTGGCTTTAAGGAAATCCTTGAAGGAAAACATGACCAGCTACCAGAAGATGCCTTCCGTGGTGTCGGTTCAATCGAAGACGTCATTGCTAAGGCAGAGAAAATGGGATTTTAAGAGGTGATCTATGGCTCATTTAACTGTCCAGATCGTGACACCAGATGGCCTCGTCTATGATCACCATGCCAGCTTTGTATCGGTACGAACTCTGGATGGTGAGATGGGGATCTTGCCACGACATGAAAATATGATTGCGGTTTTAGCAGTTGATGAAGTAAAGGTAAAACGAATCGATGATGATACTCATGTGAACTGGATTGCAGTGAACGGAGGAATTATCGAGATTGCTAATGATATCATTACTATTGTAGCAGATTCAGCAGAGCGTGCTCGTGATATTGATATCAGTCGTGCAGAACGCGCGAAACTTCGAGCTGAACGAGAAATCGAAGAAGCCCATGATAAGCATTTGATTGACCAAGAACGTCGTGCAAAAATTGCATTGCAACGTGCTATCAACCGTATCAATGTCGGAAATAGACTATAAAAAAATGAACTTGAATTTCAAGTTCATTTTTTTTAATGTGGGAAGTTGATGCAGACTGCCTCAGGGACATGGAAGTCGTTAGAAAGTTCTGCAAGACGGCCACTTTTAGGATTACGCTTAAAGACGGTTGCGTTATCAGAATCTTGATGAACAGCAATGAGAAACTCTTGATCAGGAGTTAGGTCGAAATCACGTGGATTTTTACCATGGCTTGGTACAATCTCTAATAATTCCAAGCTACCATCAGCGAGGATTGTATAGACTGCAATGGAATCATGACCTCGGTTGGATGCATAGAGGTATTTGCCATCTTTTGAAAGACGAATGGCAGCAGTAGCATTAAAGCCTTCGTATCCATCTGGTAAGGTTGAAATAACTTGCATGCGTTCAAATTCACCAACCCCATCATAAATCAAGACCTCTATAGTGCTATTAAGTTCGCAGATGAGATAGGCAATCTTATAGTGTTGGTGGAAAACGATGTGGCGTGCACCTGCCCCAGCTTGGCTGTGATAAGTGTAGAGTTTATTTAGTTTTCCTTCTGGACTAACATCATAGGTTGTTACCTCATCTGTTCCTAAATCACAGGTGACGAGGTACTGGTCAGGTGTTAGATCCGTAAAGTGTACATGTGGGGAAGTTTGGTTTTCATGAGGACCTTGTCCACTATGTTGATCTAGATCCGTTTGGATGAGGCTACCATCCGTTTGACGTTTATAAACGAGAACTTGACCCTTATGATAGTTGGCCCCATAAACGAGACCACGTTTTTCATCCACTGCCACATAGCAATGGGGAGCGCCTTCTTCAACCACATGATTTAGCAAAGCGCCATCTGTCTTGTAAGCAGCGATTCCACCTAAGCCATCCTGGCTCCCTACAGTGTATAAGTGTTGCTGTTGGTCAAAGGCAAGGTAGGTCGGACTTGGTTCAGCAGCAAAGAGTTCAAGATTTGCAAGCTGGCCTGTTTCTGTATCAAAATCTGCCTTGTAAATCCCTTTAGATAAGCGACGAGTGTAAGTTCCAAAATAAACAGTTTCTTTCATGTCCATACCTCTTAATAATGATAAGTTCATTATACCACAAAATGGCAGTCATGAAGCATCAGATTCATCCATGTAAGCACTTTAAAAAAGAGTTATTTTAGTCTAAAAATGGTATAATGAGAGAACGACAGAAAGGATGTATTTATGGAACATAAAGAGAAACATTTTAGCCTATCTTGGTTTTTTAAGTGGTTTTTAGATAATAAAGCCATCACTGTATTTTTAGTAACCTTGTTACTGGGGCTAAATATTTTCATTCTAAGTAAGATTAGTTTTATCTTTTTACCAGTTTTGGATTTTCTTGAGGTTGTCATGTTGCCAGTTATTTTATCTGGTTTACTTTATTACCTCCTCAATCCGATTGTGGACTGGATGGAGAAGCACAAGATCAATCGTGTCCTTGCCATTAGTATTGTTTTTGTTATTATCGGACTCTTTATCATTTGGGGATTGGCAGTCGCAATTCCTAATCTGCAACGTCAAGTCTTAAATTTTGCGAAGAATGTGCCGACATACCTGGAAGATGCTGATAAGGTGATCAATGACCTTGTAACCAAACGCTTACCAGATGATTTTAGACCACAGTTGGAGCAGGTTCTTTCCAATGTTTCTAGTGAGGCGACCATGTGGGCCAGCAAAATCTCTTCTCAGGCTGTTAACTGGGTTAGCGCCTTTATCAGTAGCGTTTCCCAGGTCATTGTTGCGGTTATTATCGTACCCTTCATGCTCTTTTATCTTTTGAGAGATGGGAAAGGCTTGCGAGATTACCTGACTAAATTCATCCCAAACAAGTTAAAAGAACCTGTCGGACAAGTTTTGTCAGATGTTAATAAGCAGTTATCAAACTACGTTAGAGGGCAGGTTACAGTTGCTATTATCGTGGCAATTATGTTTATTATCTTCTTTAAGATTATTGGTCTCAGATATGCTGTGACTCTTGGTATTACGGCTGGTATCCTCAATCTAGTACCTTACCTGGGTAGTTTTCTAGCGATGTTGCCTGCTTTGGTTTTGGGCTTGATTGCAGGACCTGTCATGCTTTTGAAAGTGATTATTGTCTTTATTGTTGAACAAACGATTGAAGGTCGCTTCGTTTCTCCGCTTATTTTAGGTAGTCAGCTAAACATCCATCCTATCAATGTCCTCTTTGTTCTCCTAACTTCAGGTTCTATGTTTGGTATTTGGGGAGTCTTGCTGGGAATTCCTGTCTATGCTTCTGCCAAGGTTGTTATCTCAGCTATCTTTAACTGGTATAAAAAAGTCAGCGGTCTGTATGAAGAAGAAGGGGAGGAAATCAAGAGTGAACAATAGTCAACGCATGCTCCAGGCTTTGGATGAACAGGATTTAACCAAGGCGGATCAATATTTTCACAAAGCCCTCGAAACAGATTCAAGTGAAGTTCTTTATGAACTAGCAAGCTATCTAGAGGGAATTGGCTTTTATCCTCAAGCAAAAGAAATTTACCCAAATATCGTTACAGAATTTCCAGAAGTGAATCTGAACTTAGCAAGCATTGCTAGCGAGGATGGCAATGTTGAAGAAGCCTTTGCTTACCTTGAGGAAATCACACCCGAAAGTGACTGGTATGTATCAGCTTTGGCCTTGAAGGCTGACCTCTATCAGTTGGAAGGATTGACAGATGTAGCACGTGAAAAGTTACTGGAAGCCCTAAACTACTCAGACGATCCCTTATTAGTTTTTGGTTTGGCTGAGTTGGATAGCGAGTTAGGAAATTATCAGGAAGCTATTCAGGGCTATGCTCAGTTAGACAATCGCTCTATCTATGAGCAAACGGGTGTCTCAACCTATCAGCGAATTGGCTACGCTTATGCCCAGTTAGGTAAGTTTGAAGCTGCAACTGAATTCTTAGAAAAAGCTTTAGAATTAGAATACGATGACCAAACTGCCTTTGAACTGGCTAGTCTTTACTTTGATCAAGAAGAGTATCAAAAATCTGTTCTGTACTTTAAGCAGATTGATACCATTTCGCCAGATTTTGAAGGATATGAGTATGGTTATAGTCAAGCCTTGCACAAGGAACATCAGGTGGAAGAGGCCCTTCGTATCGCTAAACAAGGTTTGGAGAAAAATCCATTTGAAACTAGGCTCTTACTAGCTGCTTCACAGTTTTCGTATGAATTGCATGATGCTAAGGCAGCGGAGGAATTTCTCCTTACAGCCAAAGAAGATGCAGAAGACCTTGAGGAAATTTTCCTTCGCCTTGCGACCATTTATATGGAGCAAGAGCGATTTGAGGATATTATCGCTCTTCAAAGTCAAGAACCTGAAAACCTCCTGACTAAGTGGATGATTGCCCGTTCTTACCAGGAAATCGAGGATTTAGATAAGGCCTTTGAGCTCTATCAGGAACTATCGTCTGATCTCAAGGATAATCCTGAGTTCCTGGAGCAGTATACTTATCTTTTGCGTGAATTGGGGGATTTTGAAGAAGCCAAGGTACAGGCTGAAGCTTATTTAAAAATCGTTCCAGATGATGTTCAGATGCAAGAACTCTTAGAAACACTTTAAGGATTTCTGATTTTTGTAAAATCATGTTAATAGAAACGAATGACTTTAAATGAATGATTTGAAAGACCTCAGAGGTCTTTTCTTTTTTACTAATATAATATAAATGTTAGAATTTCTTATAGCCAATTTAGATGAAGTTTTGAACGATGAAAGTCTGCTGCACCCTATAAAATAAGAGTTTAAAGGTATGGTTTGAACATCGAACTACTATGAAATACTTGACAAATTTATATAAGAATATATAATAATAAATAGGGGAATCTATCCCCAAAAATAAAGGAGGCAAATGTTGTGAAAAAGATTAATAAAAAACTTTCTCATGCATTCATGGCGCTATTGTTAGTAGCTTCAGTATTTATCCCAGTACTAAGAACTAGCAATGTGGTTAAAGCTGCTGAACTATCATCTAGTAGCTATACGCTAACGACAGTACCGACAATTAACAATAATAAGTTAGTTGATGGTGCAGAGTATGGTGAAGGGAAATTTTACCTTCAAACCACTTACAAATTCGACAACTCAACAACGTTGAAGAATGGTGACTTTATGGTTTATAAAGTTCCAAATGAATTCAAAATTGAATCAGATTCAACTACTGAAATCTTTGGTAACGATGGAGTCACTAAGGTTGCTGAGTTAACGACAAATAAGTCTGCAAATACAGCGACTGTAACGGTAAGTAACGAAGATTATTTTTCTAACTTACCTGAAGAGAAACAAATTTCGGCCTTATTTACTGTTGTATGGGCTGATAATGTTGAACTCAATAAATCGTATCCAATCGACATTCCTGGAGCAGGAGTATACAATTTGACTCGTATTGTTCCAGATGAGGATCCAACAGGATTTACTAAATGGGGAGTTCAAGATACAAACGATCCAAATTATATTAATTGGTATATTCGCGTAAACAAATATGCTAATCCTTATGAAGGTGTTTCGATTCAAGATACAATCCCTGAAGGGCAAGTATTAGCTAGTGAGATTACAGGTTACTACTTTACTGAATGGGGTAAGGATGAGCATCATCCTCTTTTGAATCCAAGTCACATTGTTGTTCAAGATTCTAATCGCTTCACTATTACTCCAAATGGTAATGGTGATCTAACTAATCAAGGTTTGTATGTAGTCTATAAGACTCGTATCACCGCACCAGTTGATAATACAACAAAGAAAGCTTTCAATAACGTTAAAATTACGACTTCGACTGAAAACTTTGATGTAGAAGGTTTTGCACCATTAACTACAACTGAAGGTATTAGTTCAGGTTCACGCTCTACAGAAGTTTCATTTGAGGTTTCTAAGCAGTTAAAAGGAAAAGACTTAGCTGCTGAAGAATTTAGCTTCCAACTACTTGATCCAAACGGATCAGTTGTTGAAACTGTTAAGAATGATAAAGATGGCAAAGTGAAATTTAAAGCCGTTAAATTCTCTACAGTGGGTACTTATAAGTATCAAATCAAAGAAGTTAATGATCAAAAACCAGGTTTTGCTTACGATGATAAGACTATTAACGCAGAAGTTACTGTAACAGATGTTTATGGTGAGAAGTTTGCAAGTGTTAAATATGACAATAAAGTTTTTGTAAATTCGTATTCTGCTAAATCTGCAACAACTTCAATTACTGCTAAAAAAGTCCTAAATGGTAAAACTCTTGAGGCAGATAAATATGAATTTGAATTGAAAGAAGGCGACAAACTTGTAGCTACAGCTAAGAATGCTGCAGACGGAACAGTTGCTTTCCCAGAGATTGAATACACTGCTGCAGGAACTCACACGTATACTATCACTGAAAAAGATGGTGGTGAAGCTGGTGTAACTTATGATAAAAATGCTTATACAGTAACAGTAAAAGTTGTAGACAATGGTCAAGGTCAACTTGTAGCAACAGTTACAGGTAATAATCCAACCATCACAAATACTTATGCTGCTGAGACTCCGGGTTCTTCAGATAACAAACCTAAACAACCAGGAGAAACTAAAGAACTACCAAATACTGGTACTTCTGAAATGACTATCTTGCTTACTGTTGTAGGAGTAGTACTTGCATTCGGTTCCATTCTCTTATTCCGTTTCAAAAAAGTTAAATAATCTAGTTGAAAAATCTTGATGCCTTTGCTATGGCATCATCAAAGAGCCACTTGTATGGATAGTAGAAATGATACTATTCTTATAAAGTGGTTCTTTTTTTATATCTCTAGAGCTAAGAAGTGAATGAGAGAAAACATAGTTCTGTATCAATGAAATCTTTATAGATATTTGATAAAAGAATTTGATCATTGTTCTCTCAGAATTAGAAGTTAAACCTATATTCTCGTCTAGAATCCTTATAATTCTTCTAATTTTTTAAGATGATATCTCGCACGGATTTCTTAGATAAAGGTGTATAGTTCAAGAATTATAGAATTTTTTTACAAAAACTCTTGCTAAATTGTTTATTTATGCTATAATAGGAACAATAATTTTTAGGAGGTGCAGTATGTCTTATATGTTTGAGATATTACCAAGTTTATTGAACGGTGCAAGTATGACTCTTCAAGTCTTTGCTCTGGTCTTGATCTTTTCAATTCCTTTGGGTATTGTCGTTGCCTTTGCTTTACAAGTCCGCTGGAAACCCCTCCATTATCTGATTGACCTTTATATTTGGGTGATGCGAGGGACTCCCTTGCTCTTGCAATTAATCTTTATTTACTATGTGCTCCCTAGCATTGGGATTCGTTTAGATCGTTTGCCTGCTGCTGTGATTGCTTTTGTACTGAACTATGCAGCCTACTTTGCTGAAATCTTTCGTGGTGGGATTGAAACCATTCCTAAAGGTCAATATGAGGCTGCTAAGGTCTTGAAGTTTAGTCCTTTTGACACAGTGCGCTATATTATTTTGCCTCAGGTTACAAAGATTGTCTTACCGAGCGTCTTTAATGAAATTATGAGTTTGGTCAAGGATACTTCATTGGTCTATGCCCTTGGGATTTCAGATTTGATTTTGGCTAGTCGGACAGCAGCCAATCGAGATGCCAGTCTTGTTCCTATGTTTTTAGCTGGAGCGATTTATTTGATTATGATTGGTCTTGTAACCATTGTAGCGAAAAAACTTGAGAAGAAGTACAGTTATTACAGATAGGAGGATTGCTATGTTAGAATTACGAAATATCAACAAGGCCTTTGGTGGCAAACAAATCTTAACCAATTTCAGCCTATCAATTCCTGAAAAGCAAATCCTTGCAATCGTAGGTCCATCAGGAGGCGGAAAGACAACCCTATTACGTATGTTAGCTGGATTGGAAACCATCGATTCGGGGGAAATCTACTATAACGGCGAATCGCTAGCTATAGACGAACTAGAAAAGCGCAATCTTCTGGGATTTGTTTTCCAAGATTTTCAACTCTTTCCGCATTTATCAGTTCTAGATAACTTAACTCTGTCGCCCATAAAAACGATGAGCATGGAGAAGGAAGTTGCTGAGAAGAAGGCGCGTGGTTTATTAGAACAACTTGGGTTAGCAGGACATGCAGATGCCTTTCCTTTCTCACTTTCAGGTGGGCAAAAACAACGGGTGGCTTTAGCTCGCGCTATGATGATAAACCCAGAAATTATTGGATATGATGAGCCTACATCAGCCTTAGATCCAGAATTGCGATTAGAAGTAGAAAAACTTATCCTTCAAAATAAAGAGCGTGGGATGACTCAGATTGTTGTGACCCACGATCTTCAGTTTGCGGAAAACATTGCTGATCAGATTCTTAAGGTTGATCCAAAGTAGGAGTAGGAGGTGCCTATGAAGAGAAAGAAAATTGCCCTTGTACTTGCTCTGTTCTTTAGCTTCTTCCTGACGGCTTGTACTCAGAAGGCAAGTGATCCAAATCAGGATAATTGGGCCAAATATCAAAAGCAGGGTAGCATTACTATTGGCTTTGACAATACCTTTGTTCCCATGGGATTTGAGGAGAAGAATGGCCAGTATGCAGGTTTTGATATTGACCTAGCCCAAGCTGTTTCTGAGAAGCTAGGAATTCAGATTAAATTTCAACCCATCGACTGGGATATGAAAGAAACCGAACTACAAAATGGTACCATTGATGCCATCTGGAATGGCTATACAGCTACAGATGAACGGAAAGAGAAGGTTGCTTTTACCATTCCATATATGGAAAATCAACAAGTTTTGGTCTCTAAAAAGTCTCAAAATATCCACTCAATTCAGGATATGACTGACAAAGTTTTAGGGGCCCAGGCTGGATCTTCTGGTTATTTGAATTTTGAAGGACAACCCGAACTACTCAAGAATCGAGTGAAAGACCAGAAGGCTAATCAATACCAAAGTTTCAATGAAGCCTTAATTGATTTGAAAAATGATCGGATTGATGCCTTGTTGATTGACCGGGTATATGCCAATTATTATCTCCAGTCTGAAGGAATATTAAATGACTACAATGTCTTTTCAGCTGGATTTGAAAGTGAAGCTTTTGCAGTGGGTGTTAGACCTGCTGATAAAACTTTGCTAGCTGCTCTGAATCAAGCCTTTATCTCACTATACCAAGAAGGAAAATTTCAGGAAATCAGTCAGAAGTGGTTTGGGGAAGATGTAGCCACCAGTCAAGTTAAAAATCAAGAATAAGAAAAGAGATTGAGTTTTTCCTCAGTCTCTTTTTGCATCGAAAAATCCTCTGGCAAGTACCAGAGGATAAGAGCTTATACTCAATGAAAATCAAATAGCAAACTAGGAAGCTAGCCGCAGGCTGCTCAAAGCACTGCTTTGAGGTTGTAGATAGAACTGACGAAGTCAGTAACCATACATACGTCAAGGAAACGCTGACGTGGTTTGAAGAGATTTTCGAAGAGTATTATTTCATTGTTGGAAAGAGCAATACATCACGGATAGTAGTTGTATCAGTGAGGAGCATGCAGAGACGGTCGATACCGATACCCAAACCACCTGTTGGTGGCATACCGTATTCAAGAGCCTCGATGTAGTCGTAGTCGATACCTGTTGCTTCATCGTCACCAAGTTCTTTAGCTTTTGCTTGGGCTTCGAAACGGCTAAGCTGGTCGATTGGGTCGTTCAACTCAGTAAAGGCATTACCGTACTCCTTAGTCATGATGAAGAGCTCGAAACGGTCAGTAAAGCGTTCGTCTTCAGGATTTTTCTTAGCGAGTGGAGACACAGCTACTGGATGACCATAGACAAAGGTTGGTTGAATCAAGGTTTCTTCAACGAACTCTTCAAAGAAGGCGTTGATAATGTGACCAACTTCAGTGTAGTGTTTTTCAACTGGAACTTTCTTCTCAGTAGCGATAGCTTTTGCTTCTTCAAAAGTCATGTCTTGCCAGAAATCAACACCAGTAATTTCCTTGATAGCATCTACCATGTGAACACGTTTAAATGGTTCGTTGATCTTAATTTCAGTACCTTGATAGTTAACTGGACCATCACCCTTAACTGCCTTAGCAGCGTGTTGGATAATACCTTCCGTCAAGTCCATGATATCTTGGAAGTCTGCATAAGCTTGGTAAACTTCGATAGAAGTAAACTCAGGGTTATGAGTAGCGTCCATTCCTTCGTTACGGAAGATACGCCCAATTTCATAGACACGTTCCATACCACCAACGATAAGGCGTTTCAAGTGAAGCTCAGTCGCGATACGAAGCACCATGTCAATGTTTTGGGCATTGTGGTGAGTGATAAATGGACGAGCAGCAGCACCACCGGCTTCATTATGAAGGACAGGTGTTTCCACTTCAAGGAAGCCTTTTTGATCTAGATAACGACGGATTTCAGAGATGATTTTTGAACGAGTAACAAAACGTTCGAAGCTTTCGCGGTTAGAAATCAAGTCAAGGTAACGTTTACGATAGATGGTTTCAACGTCTGTCAAACCGTGGAATTTCTCTGGAAGCGGGCGAAGTGCTTTAGACAAGTGAGTGATGTGTGTAGCCTTAATAGATAGTTCTCCCATATCGGTACGCATGACTTCACCTTCGACACCAAGGAAGTCACCCAGGTCTGCTTTTTTGAATATTTCGTAGTTTTCTTCACCGACTTCATCTTTACGAACGTAGATTTGGATTTGACCTTCACGGTCTTGGAGATGGGCAAAGCCAACTTTCCCTTTACCACGTTTAGTTACTAAGCGTCCAGCGATAGTAGCAGTTTCATTTAGTTCATGTAATTGTTCTTTATCAAGTTCTGCAAATTTGTCTTTAAGCTCTTGTGAGTTAGCAGTACGTTCAAAACGTTTTCCGAAGGGATCGATTCCTTGTTCACGGAGCGCAGCCATTTTTTCACGGCGAACGATCTGCTGGTCATTTAGTTCTTCCATATGTTCTGTAGACATGGGTTCCTCCTAATTTTACTCAAAATTTGATACGATGAGTCATTTTTTGCGATACTCCCATTTTATCATAAATAGCAGAGAAATTCACGGATATTCTTTGAAAACTAAAAAGAACTTGACTATTAAGATCAAGTTCCATTATTTTCTTTGATAGGAAGTGTCATTCCATCTTTCCAGAGTGAAGGTTTCAAAATCATCGGTCTCTAAAACTGTCAGACTAGCATTGGCCAAGCCTCCCCCTTTGCGGAGGTGAGCTTCTTTATAGCCTAAAAGTGTACGCAGGCTAGCAGTGAGATTTGCCCCATGACCAACGATCAGAATGTTTTCAGCCGGACTTCCTTTCAGAGATTTGATAAATCGAATAGTACGCTGAGTCGTAGAGTAGAGAGATTCGGCTTCAAACATCCTCGTATCAAACTGGGCCAGATTAGAGCGAAAGGCCTTGATTTGTTGTGGGTAAATGGCATTGAGCGTAGCGATTTTTAATCCCTCTAGTTTGCCAAGTTGCCATTCACGTAGGTCAGGAATGCTCTTTAAAGGACAAGGGGCCTGGAGTTGACTTTGGATAATTTCAGCAGATTTAACGGCTCTGGGTAAATCACTAGAATAAATCGTATCAAAAGGAATTTCCTTGAGATACTGGCCAAGTTGTTTTAGGATGTCAATGGACTCTGGAAGAAGGGGAGAGTCGCCGCTAGCACCTTGAAAACGTCCTTCAAGATTCCAGACAGTCCGACCATGACGGACAAAATAGAGTTTCATCAGTTGTTTTCCTCCAAGAGATCAGCAAAATCCGCTTTTACAAAGCTGGCTAAGTCTTGAGGTCGGATGATAATACTGTGCCCGACTTCTCCAGCAGAGACAATCATTTTGTCTAAATCCAAAGCAGTCTGATCAATAAAAATAGGATAATTATGTTTTTGGCGAATGCCGACGGGGTTATTAGCCCCATGAATATAGCCTGTCGTTTTTTCCAAATCTTTTTGAGGAATCATACTTACTTTTTTATTACCAGATACCTTTGCTAGTTTTTTCTCAGCAAGGTGTTCTGTTATGGGAACGATTCCGATGATTGGTCCCGTTTTGTCTCCTAATAGAGCCAAAGTTTTAAAGATGTGAGTTCGATCATATTCCGAAGGAAGTTCTCCCTCAAGCGCGTTGATTTGAATACCATTATGGTCAATACCCGCCTTGGTCAAGATTTGTTCGACCAAGGTTTTTTTATTTTTAACTTTCTTTGCCATTATTTATACTTATCCTCCAATTGACTCATCCAGATACCAAGCCAAATACCAAGTGCAAAGAAGAAGGCGATGAGAACATAACTCACGATAGATAGTCCAGTGTATTGGATACTTTCAGCACTTCCAGCATTTGGAATCAAAATCAAGAGGGTGCTTGATAGCACAATTCCAATAATAAAGTGATAAACACGGGAGTGGTAGTTGTTTAAGGCAAGGTCCATTAATTTTGAAAAAATGATGAGGGTTGCACCTGCACCAATTCCGATAGGAAGGAAGGTACCGAATAAATCAAAGGTCTTAAAACCAGTTAGCATAGGAGCATACAGTCCCAAAATCAAGAGTAGATTTGACGGACTTAAACCAGGTACCAAGATACCTAGAGCTAAAAGAGCACCCGCTAAGATGAAACTAGCGAAACTAGCACTGAGAGAACCAACAACAAAATTTAACGCGTAGAGTCCTAGGCCTGAAAGGATAAAGGTGGTCCAGAACCAGACTAGGTCAATCTTATCACGATCAGATTCTCGAGTAGATTCTTTAAGGAGGCTAGGAACCGTACCGATGATAGCTCCAGCAAAACTCCATAAAACATAGACCTGGTAATTTTCTAGCAGATACTCGATTGGATAAGAAAACAAACCAATGCCTAGCAACATCCCGATTGCTACTGGGATAAAGTATAGGACATTCGCTTTAAAATCTTTAAAGGGGTGAGCCAGAAAGCTAATCATTCGCTCGTAAATTCCCAAAATAGCTGCTAAAACACCGCCAGAAATTCCAGGTAGGATAAATCCTAAGGCGATGACGATTCCTTTAATAACTCTTGCAATCCATGAAAACATCATAAAATCCTCAATTTCATAAAATTCTTTCTCTATTCTATCAATTATAACACAGACGAGAAGAAAATGAAAAAACAAGTGAAAAAGGGAGCGATTTTCACTTGTTTTATGGTCTTAAAAATAGTTTTCTGAAGGTTTCTTCTTTTTCCTTCAAGGTAGAAATGAGATTAATATCTAAATGGTGTTCAAATCCAGCAATTCTTCCTTTGGAAGTATACTGATGGAGGTCATAGTCTAAATCAGTATTAGGCGTGGTTTCAAAGTAACCTGAATCCGTTCCATAGGATGGAATCCAAACAGCAGAGAACTTGTCTGTATTGATACTATGCTCTTGCATGAAATAAACACCGATGTAAATTCCGATATTTTTGGCGCCAAGCGCTTCTAGTTTAGCCCTAAAAGCTTCAACACCTTCGTTCATATCAGACATTGTTTTTTCTTCAACATCGAGCCAATAGTAACTAGGGTTGTATGGAGAAGCAGCATTGTAGAAAACCTCAGCAGCTTTTTCCATTTCTTCCTTACTAGTACCTGCTAGATAGGCATAAACAGCAACTGGAACATTCCGCTTTTGAAATTCTGAAATATGATTTTTATAGGCTTTATCGACACCATTGGCGTGGGCGGCATTATTTGTTTCAGTATGCTGAGCCCCATTGTGGACACGAACAATAACACCAGAAATATTTTGAGACAAGGTATCGTAGTTGATTTCCTCAGGTCTTTGCCAACCAGAGACGTCAATAATAGGTTTGTCAAGATTATGCAAGGCCTGATTTTCAACCTGGACTGCATTTGGCTTAGACTTGACAGGATGGTCTTCATAAGTTGGTCTATTGAGGATCAAAATAGCTATAAATATAGTAAATAAAGTAAAAATAATAGCTGGATGAATCTTTTTTCTCATATCTAAATAGTTTAACGTAAATAGACAAAAAAATCAAAGAAAACATCGGAAAAAGTGAATAAATGGGCGTCTTTTCCCTATTTCTCTGTTTGTTTACTCCTAAGAAACTAAATTATGGTATAATATAAGGGAATTTCTAGAGAAAAGAGAAGATTATGTCAAATTATGCCATTATTTTAGCAGCGGGTAAAGGTACTCGCATGAAATCAGATCTTCCAAAGGTACTTCACAAAGTAGCAGGAATTTCGATGTTGGAACATGTTTTTCGTAGTGTTGGTGCTATTCAACCTGAAAAAACAGTTACTGTAGTTGGTCACAAGGCTGAGCTAGTTGAGCAAGTATTGGCTGGTCAGACAGACTTTGTTACCCAATCAGAACAACTAGGAACTGGGCATGCTGTCATGATGGCAGAGCCCATTCTCCAAAATCGTACTGGGCACACCTTGGTTATCGCTGGGGACACTCCTCTGATCACAGGTGAAAGTTTGAAAAACCTCCTGGACTTCCATATCAATCACAAAAATGTGGCGACTATTTTAACAGCTGAAGCAGCTGATCCTTTTGGATATGGTCGAATTGTCCGCAACGATAACGCAGAAGTTCTTCGTATTGTTGAGCAAAAAGATGCCTCTGACTTTGAAAAGCAAATCAAGGAAATCAATACAGGAACTTATGTATTTGACAATGAACGTCTTTTTGAAGCTCTTAAAAACATCAACACCAACAATGCCCAAGGTGAGTACTATATTACTGACGTGATTGGTATTTTCCGTAACGCAGGTGAGAAGGTTGGCGCCTATACTCTCAAGGATTTTGATGAAAGTCTTGGAGTAAACGACCGTGTGGCTCTTGCCACTGCGGAAGCAGTGATGCGCCGCCGTATCAACCAAAAGCACATGGTTAATGGTGTTAGCTTTGTCAATCCTGAAGCAACTTACATCGACATTGATGTTGACATTGCTCCTGAGGTCCAAATCGAAGCCAACGTTACCTTGAAAGGTCAAACGAAGATTGGTGCGGAGACTATTTTAACAAATGGAACTTATATCGTAGATAGTACCGTTGGAGCTGGAGCCGTGATTACGAATTCCATGATTGAGGAAAGTAGTGTTGCGGACAGTGTGACAGTCGGTCCTTATGCCCATATCCGTCCAGGTTCAAGTCTTGCTTCTCAAGTTCACATTGGAAACTTTGTTGAAGTAAAAGGATCTTCAATCGGTGAAAATACTAAGGCGGGTCATTTGACCTATATCGGAAACTGCGAAGTGGGTAGCAACGTTAATTTTGGTGCGGGAACTATTACAGTCAACTACGATGGCAAAAATAAATACAAAACTGTCATTGGCAATAATGTCTTTGTTGGATCAAACTCAACTATTATTGCTCCTGTAGAACTTGGGGATAATTCTCTGGTTGGAGCGGGTTCAACTATTACCAAGAATGTTCCTGCTGATGCCATTGCTATCGGCCGTGGACGACAAGTTAACAAAGATGAGTATGCAACACGCTTACCTCATCATCCCAAGAACCAGTAGGAGTTTGTCATGGAATTTGAAGAAAAAACGATTAGTCGGAAGGAAATCTATCAAGGTCCTATTTTCAAACTAGTACAAGATCAGGTGGAACTACCAGAAGGAAAGGGTACTGCCCAACGTGACTTGATTTTTCACAATGGAGCTGTTTGTGTACTAGCTGTGACAGCTGATGACAAAATCGTTCTCGTTAAGCAATACAGAAAGGCTATTGAGGCGGTTTCTTATGAGATTCCTGCTGGTAAACTAGAACTTGGTGAAAATGCTGATCCAATGGCGGCGGCCCTTCGTGAATTGGAAGAAGAAGTTGCATACACTGGTAAGTTAGAACTGTTGTACGATTTCTATTCTGCGATTGGATTTTGTAATGAAAAACTAAAACTCTACCTTGCTAGTGATTTGATCAAGGTGGAAAATCCTCGCCCACAAGATGATGATGAAACCTTGGAAGTTCTAGAAGTAAGTCTAGAGGAAGCCAAGAACCTGATCCAGTCAGGTCATATCTGTGATGCCAAGACCATTATGGCGATTCAGTACTGGGAACTACAAAAGAAATAGAGGAGAAACCCATGGGAAAACCTTTATTAACAGACGAAATGATTGAACGTGCCAATCGTGGTGAGAAAATCTCAGGACCACCTCTTCAAGATGACGAGGAAACAAAGATCCTACCAACGTCTTCACAACATTTTGATTATTCACGTTCTAGAGACCACGGTTTTAGTCAAGATACATTAACAATCGAAGTAGAACCAACGATTCATAAAAGTCGTCGCATTGAGAATACCAAGAGAAATGTTTTTAATTCAAAACTCAATCGCATCTTGTTTGCAGTCATCCTACTTTTGATTTTGTTAGTGTTGGCAATGAAACTCTTGTAATTGAAAGGACTTGAAATGAAAATTGGAATCATTGCTGCCATGCCAGAAGAACTCGTATATTTGACTCAAAATTTGGACAAAACTCAAGAAATCCAGGTCTTGGGGAACACCTACTACACTGGTTCTGTTGGCAATACAGAAGTTGTCCTAGTTCAGAGTGGGATTGGAAAGGTCATGTCGGCTATGAGTGTAGCGGTGTTAGCTGACCATTTTCAGGTAGAAGCCATTATCAATACAGGATCAGCAGGTGCTCTTGCCGAAGGGATTGCTGTGGGAGATGTAGTGATTGCGGATAAGTTGGCTTACCATGATGTGGATGTGACTGCTTTTGGTTATGCTTATGGCCAAATGGCTGGTCAACCTCTTTACTTTGAATCAGATAAGAAGTTCATCGCTAGGATTATAGAAAACTTATCTCAATTAGAGCAGACATGGCACCTAGGCTTGATTGCTACAGGGGACAGTTTTATAGCTGGTGATGATAAGATTGCTAGTATCAAATCCCACTTTCCAGATGTTTTAGCTGTTGAAATGGAAGGGGCTGCTATTGCACAAGCGGCTCAGGCTCTTGGCCTATCTTTCCTAGTCATTCGTGCCATGAGTGACAATGCCAATCACGAGGCCTCTATCTCTTTTGATGAGTTTATTATCGAAGCTGGACGTCGTTCTGCCCAAGTATTACTAGCCTTTTTAAAGGCCTTGGATTAAGCGGAAATTTGACAGTTTATCTAGCTTATGATAAGATTTAAATAAAGAAAAGCTAGAAAACGTTTCAGAGGATATTATGAGTATTGAAATGACCGTTAGTGAGATTGCAGAGGTCTTAGGACTATCTCGTCAAGCAATCAACAATCGTGTCAAAGAACTTCCAGAAGAGGACACGAAAAAAAATGACAAAGGTGTAACTGTAGTTACTCGAAGTGGCTTGATCAAGCTAGAGGAAATCTACAAAAAAACGATTTTTGAAGATGAACCAGTCAGTGATGATGTCAAACAACGCGAACTGATGGAAATCTTGGTCGATGAGAAGAATGCTGAAATTCTTCGATTGTACGAGCAACTCAAGGCCAAGGACCAGCAGTTGACAGAAAAAGATGAGCAGATGCGCATCAAAGACCGTCAGATTGCAGAAAAGGACAAACAGTTGGACCAACAACAACAGTTAACTCTTCAAGCCATGAAGGATCAAGAAACCTTGAAACTCGAGTTGGACCAAGCAAAAGAAGAAGTCCAAGCAACCAAAAAAGGCTTTTTTGCTCGCCTTTTTGGAGGAAAATAAAGAAGCTGTTTGGGTTACTCACTAACCTAATGGCTTCTTTTATTATTTATAGTTTAGTTTGGGTAGTAATTGAGGTAAATAATGGAAAAATTAAGAGATTATATCGCCTTTGATTTGGAATTCAATCAACACGAGGGGGTTACCCATTTAATTCAAGTATCGGCAGTCCGTTTTCAAGATGGACAAGAAAGTGCTACTTTTGATTCTTATGTTCATACTACAGCACCTTTAAAGAGTTTTATCAATGGTTTGACTGGGATCACAGCTGAAACCTTGAAAGATGCGCCAAAGGTAGAACAAGTTCTAAAAGATTTTCAGGCATTTGTCGGCAACTTACCTATCATTGGTTACAATGCAGCTAAGAGTGATTTGCCTATTCTATTGGAGCATGGTATTGATTATCGTGACCAGTATAAGGTTGATCTATATGAGGAGGCTTTTGAACGCCGTAGTTCTGATCTACACGGCATAGCCAATCTTAAATTGCAAACTGTTGCAAATTTTTTAGGCTTTCACGGGAAGTCTCATAACAGTTTAGAGGACGCCCGCATGACGGCGCGTGTTTACGAAGCCTTTTTGGAATCGAATGACGGAAAGCTATTAATAGAAGACCAGAGTAGTTTTTCTATGAATAATCCTTTCGGTGGCTTAGATTTATCCCAATTTTTAGATTAGGAGTGCCTATGAAACCTGAAAAACCTAAAAAGCTAGGTTTTAGGAAGATATACTATAACCTAGATAAGATTTTATTTCTATTTTTCTTGATATTTATGATGGTTGAGTTTGTCTGGCTACCATTGAATTCATGGATTGCTGGCATGCTTCTGAGACAAACTGGTTACTTGTTTATCTCCTACAATAACTTTTGGGCGATTATACAAGGCTCGCCTTTTATCAGTTTAGCCTTTCTCGTCTTAATTGCAATCAATCTCCTGGTTGCCTATTTCCAGATCTGTCTTTTGTTTATCGGGGCTCGTCACCTTCTCTATCATGAAAAGAGAACTTTAATTGAGTATAGTAGAAAAGTATTTCACCAGAGCTTTCTATTCGTTAAGCGATTGAGCTTTTGTAAGATGGCTTTTGTCTTTTTTTACATTGCTATGCTTTTCCCGTTCATCCGTAAGATTTTAAAAATCTATTACCTCAACAAAATTATTATCCCGGATTTTATTGTGAATTATTGGGAAGGTAAGCATTGGCTGGTAGGACTGATTCTTATAGCATCCGCTTGGATCTTACTCTATATTTCTGTCCGATTTATGTTTGCCCTGCCTAAGATTCTCTTTGAAAGAAAGACCGTAAGAGAAAGTGTGAAATATAGTCTCCAAAAGACGAAGAAAAACGTTCTTTTCTTCTCTTGGCATCTTTTACTCATTATCATTAAAACGTATCTCTTCTTCTTTGGTTTGTTAATTCCCTTGCTTTTTGCGCAAGCAGTGATGGATAATCTAACTCAAAAAGAATCCTTGATTCTCGGTGTGATTAATTTTGTCTTGATTAAAAATTTCCATTACATGACCCTGACTTATTTCCTAGTGAAGTTTGTTTCCTTCCTGACAGGAGAAGAGCTAGAGATTATGCCAAGGCGAAAGAAAGATCATCTGATGAGATGGGGTGTCATGGGGTGTGCAAGTATCATTTTTGCCATAGAAGGCTACGTTTATCTGGAATCTCCGGATACCAATACACCTTTAGTGATTTCGCACAGAGGAGTAAGTAATAAAAACGGTGTTCAAAATACCGTGCAGTCTTTGGAAAAAACAGCTCAACTAAAACCAGATCTCATCGAAATGGATGTGCAGGAAACGAAAGACGGTCAGTTCGTGATGATGCACGATGCCAACCTCAAAAATTTAACAGGTATTAATGCTACACCGCAAGATTTGACTCTGGATGAATTAACAAATACAGATATTCACGAGAATGGTTATCAAACAAAGATTTCAAGCTTTGATGCTTATTTAGAGCGTGCAAATGCTTTAAACCAAAAATTGCTGATTGAGATTAAAACCAGTAAAAAAGATAGTCCGCAAATGATGGACCATTTCCTCGAAAAGTATGGGGCGACTATCAAGAAATATGGACATCAGATGCAATCACTAGACTACCATGTGATTGATAAAGTGTTGAATTATGATTATGAAATTCCAGTTTACTTTATTCTTCCCTATAACAGTATCTTCCCAAGAACCAAGGCAACGGGTTACACTATGGAGTACTCGACTTTGGATGAATACTTTGTCAATAAACTCTGGACAACTGATCAGAGACTCTATGTTTGGACCGTAAATGGTTCGGAGGCATTTGATAAAGCAGTTCGTCTCGGCGCAGATGGCATGATTACTGATGATCTTGAAATGGTCCAGTCACAAGTCACAATGGCTCAAGACGATCCGGAATATACGGAATTACTCTTAAAGAAAGCAATGGAATTCTTTGATTTCTAAGAAAAAAAGAGAAACAGATGTTTCTCTTTTTCTGTGGATTAGAAAGGCAATTTTCCAGCAAAAGCTCCTAGTTTCTTCTTAGTCGTTTCATCAATTTGTTCAAGTGCTGCGTTAATTGCTTGCGCAGTCATGTCAGAAAGGGTTTCGAGATCTTCTGGATCTACAACTGCTGGGTTGAAGTCAATGCTGACAACTTTTTTGTCTCCGGTTAGGGTTGCTTGGACAAGGTCCTGAGCTGATTTTCCAACAAATTCCATGGCAGCAAGTTCTGCTTGGCTCTGTTCCATTTGTTTTTGAAGTTTTTGTGCTTGGCGCATCATGTTTTGCATGTTCATCATGGCGGTTTACAGTTTCCTTTTTTCTATTATTTTCCTTTTTATTTTATCAATTTTAGGGGCAAAAGTCTATTATTTGTTTAATTCATGAGATATATGAACTTTTATAATGAGTCTCTCAAACAACTTTTAAGAAATTTACTATGCACACTTAGTATTCTGTGCTAAACAAATAATTTCATTTAAGTTTTCTTTAAGGTTTATATTATATTCTAAAGAACTCTATGTTAACCGAACGTTAAGCAGGAAATATAGAGGATAATCTATTTTTCTTTTTTAATTTGTTATGATCTTTTCAGATTTAGTTGCATATTGTTCATTTTTTGGTCGAAATAGTGTGTTGATTCAACTAAATGGCGCTCTATATTTTCTTCATGATAAAGATAGATTGTGATATAATAGATGGTAATGAGTTTTTTAGAATAAACTAAAGGAGAATATAAATGATCTATGCAGGAATCCTAGCCGGAGGAACTGGCACACGCATGGGAATCAGTAATTTACCAAAACAATTCTTGGAGTTGGGTGATCGACCTATTTTGATCCACACAATTGAAAAATTCGTCTTAGAACCAAGTATTGAAAAAATTGTAGTTGGAGTTCATGGAGACTGGGTGTCACACGCTGAGGACCTAGTTGACAAGTATCTTTCTCTCCACAAGAATCGTATCATCATTACCAAAGGTGGGGCTGATCGCAATACCAGTATTGAGAAGATAATAGAAGCCATTGATGCCTATCGTCCAATCACTCCAGAAGATATCGTGATTACCCACGACTCTGTTCGTCCCTTTATCACACTTCGCATGATTCAGGACAATATCAAACTCGCCCAAAATCATGATGCGGTTGACACAGTAGTAGAAGCGGTTGATACCATTGTTGAAAGCATCAATGGTCAGTTTATCACTGATATTCCAAATCGTGCTCACCTTTATCAAGGTCAAACACCTCAAACCTTCCGATGCAAGGATTTCATGGACTTGTATGGATCCCTATCTGATAAAGAAAAGGAAATCCTGACGGATGCATGTAAGATTTTTGTTATCAAAGGGAAAGACGTTGCCCTAGCTAAAGGGGAATATTCAAACCTTAAAATCACAACTGTGACAGACTTGAAAATCGCGAAAAGCATGATTGAGAAAGACTAAGGCTATGATTAATCAAATTTATCAACTGACAAAACCAAAGTTTATCAATGTAAAATACCAAGAAGAGGACATTGATCAGGAGAATCATATCCTGATTCGTCCAAATTATATGGCGGTTTGTCATGCGGATCAACGTTACTATCAAGGGAAGCGTGATCCAAAGGTATTGGCTAAAAAGCTTCCTATGGCCATGATTCACGAGTCTTGTGGAACTGTTATTTCAGATCCGACTGGGACTTATGAAGTCGGTCAAAAGGTGGTCATGATTCCAAATCAACCGCCTATGCAGAGTGACAAGGAGTTCTACGAGAACTACATGACAGGAACCTACTTCCTATCTAGTGGCTATGATGGCTTTATGAGAGAATTTGTCTCTCTACCAAAAGATCGTGTTGTGTCTTATAATGACATTGAGGACACAGTTGCAGCCATTACTGAGTTTGTGAGTGTTGGTATGCATGCCATGGATCGTTTCTTGCATCTCGCTCATAGTAAGCGAGAGCGTATCGCTGTTATCGGAGATGGTAGTTTGGCCTTTGTTGTTGCAAATATTATCAATTATACCTTGCCAGAAGCAGAGATTATCGTCTTTGGTCGCCATTGGGAAAAACTAGAGCTCTTCTCTTTTGCAAAAGAGTGCTACATTACGGATAATATCCCAGAGGATTTGACCTTTGATCATGGATTTGAGTGTTGCGGTGGCGATGGTACAGGTCCGGCTATCAATGACTTGATTCGCTATATTCGTCCACAGGGAACGATTCTCATGATGGGAGTGAGCGAATACAAGGTTAATATCAATACACGAGATGCTTTGGAAAAAGGATTGTTATTAGTGGGATCGTCTCGTTCAGGACGCGTCGATTTTGAGAAGGCCATTCAAATGATGGAAGTTAAAAAGTTTGCGAATCGTCTGAAGAATATCCTTTATGTTGAAGAGCCTGTGAGAGAAATCAAGGACATTCATCGTGTCTTTGCTACAGACCTTAATACTGCTTTCAAAACAGTATTTAAGTGGGAAGTGTAGAAGATGGAGGTTAATTGTGGAGAAACTCATCAAAGAAAAAATTTCTTCTTTACTATCTGATGAAGAGGAAGTACTCAGTGTTGAACAGTTGGGAGGCATGACCAACCAAAACTATTTGGTTAAAACAACCAACAAACAGTATATTGTGAAATTTTTTGGTAAAGGGACTGAAAAACTCATCAATCGTCAAAATGAAAAGTACAATCTTGAACTTTTAGAGGATTTAGATTTAGATGTTAAAAATTACCTCTTTGATATAGAGTCAGGGATTAAAGTAAATGAATACATCGAATCGGCAGTAACTCTTGATTCAACATCTATCAAGTCCAAGTTTGAAAAGATTGCACCAATTTTACAAACCATCCATGCTTCAGGGAAAGAATTAAGAGGAGAATTTGCTCCCTTTGAGGAAATCAGCAAATATGAATCCTTGATTGAGGGACCTATCCCTTATGAAAACTATGAAGCTGTAAGAAAAGATGTATTTTCACTAGAAAAGAGATTGGCTGATTTGGGTGTTGATAGAAAGTCCTGTCATATCGATCTGGTACCAGAAAACTTTATCGAGTCACCTCAAGGTCGCTTGTATTTGATTGACTGGGAATACTCTTCTATGAATGATCCAATGTGGGACTTGGCAGCACTTTTCTTAGAGTCTGAATTTACAAAGCAAGAGGAGGATGATTTCCTTTCCTACTATGAAAGTGAAAAAACGCATGTATCACGTGAGAAGATTCGTATCTATAAAATCTTGCAAGATACTATCTGGAGTTTGTGGACAGTGTACAAAGAAGCTCAAGGAGCTGACTTTGGAGATTACGGTGTCAACCGTTACCAAAGAGCTGTCGAAGGTTTGACTTATTATGGAGGTTAGGATGAAGAATAAAAATGGTGTTTCTTTTGGTCTGCTCTCTGGTATCTTCTGGGGATTAGGTCTAACGATTAGTGCTTACATCTTTTCAATTTTTACAAATCTTTCACCTTTTGTGGTGGCTGCTGCTCATGATTTCTTGAGTATTTTTATCTTGTTAGCTTTTCTTTTGGTAAAAGAAGGAAAAGTTCGCCTCTCGATTTTCTTAAATATTCGAAATGTGAGTGTTATAATCGGAGCTTTACTAGCAGGACCAATAGGTATGCAAGCCAATCTTTATGCGGTTAAATATATTGGTAGTTCTCTAGCTTCATCCGTATCAGCTATTTACCCAGCAGTTTCAGTTTTACTGGCCTTCTTCATTTTGAAACACAAGGTTTCAAAGAATACAGTATTTGGTGTTTTCTTGATTATTGCAGCGATCATTGCTCAAACCTACAAGGTTGAACAAGTTAACTCGTTTTACATTGGAATTCTTTGTGCCCTTGTCTGTGCAATTGCCTGGGGGAGTGAAAGTGTTCTCAGCTCCTATGCTATGGAAAGTGATTTAAGTGAAATTGAAGCCTTGTTAATCCGACAAGTAACCTCATTCTTGTCCTATCTTGTGATTGTGCTCTTTTCACACCATTCATTTGCAGAAGTGGCAGATGGGCAGTTACTAGGCCTCTTGCTTGTCTTTGCGGCCTTTAACATGATTTCCTACTTAGCTTATTATATCGCCATTAATCGCTTACAACCTGCGAAAGCGACAGGTTTGAATGTGAGCTATGTAGTTTGGACTGTCTTATTTGCAGTTGTTTTCTTGGGTGCACCGCTAGATATGCTGACAATCATCACTTCACTTATTGTTATGGCTGGTGTTTATATTATTATTAAAGAATAAAGGAGATTCGTGTGAAAGCGATTATTTTAGCGGCGGGCTTAGGAACTCGTCTGCGTCCTATGACTGAAAATACCCCAAAAGCTTTGGTTAAGGTTAATCAAAAACCCTTGGTAGAATACCAAATCGAGTTTTTGAAAGAGAGAGGAATTGATGAGATTATCATCGTTGTCGGTTACCTCAAGGAACAATTTGACTATCTAAAAGAAAAATATGGTGTCCGTTTGGTCTTTAACGACAAGTATGCTGATTACAATAACTTTTACTCACTTTATCTAGTAAAAGAAGATTTGGCTAACAGCTACGTCATCGATGCAGATAACTATCTTTTCAAAAATATGTTTCGAAACGATCTTAAACGTTCTACCTATTTTAGCGTTTATCGTGAAGACTGTACCAACGAGTGGTTCTTGGTTTACGGTGATGACTACAAGGTTCAAGACATCATTGTTGATAGCAAGGCTGGTCGCATTCTGAGCGGAGTTTCATTCTGGGATGCACCAACTGCTGAGAAGATTGTTGGCTTTATTGACAAAGCTTACGAAAGTGGTGAATTTGTTGATCTCTACTGGGACAACATGGTTAAGGATAATATCAAAGAATTAGATGTCTATGTCGAAGAATTAGAAGGAAATAGCATCTATGAAATTGATAGTGTAAAAGATTACCATAAATTAGAAGAGATTTTATCTACTATTAAATAAGGAAATAGAAGAAGGCTTGGGCCTTCTTTTTTTGTGTATTTTATAACAAGAATGTTTGATATTGATTGTATTCTTTAAATGAAACAAAAATTACAAAAAAATGAACAAAATAAAACAAAAATTATTGACAACGATTTCATATAGTGTTATACTTATTACATAAAAGATAATTGAAAGAAGGGAAAATGTTATGGGATTAGATCAGTTCTTTGACAAAGACCTGGTGTTTTGCTTAGAAGCGGATAATCAAGAACAACTCTTTGATCAGGTAGCAAGCTTGTTGGAAGAACGAGAAATTGTAACTCCAACTTATCGTGAAGCCTTGATCACGCGTGAAAAGTCATTTCCAACTGGTTTAGATATGGAATTTCTAGGTAAGGACTTGCCAAATGTAGCGATTCCTCATACAGATATTGTTCATAATCTAGCTGAGAAAGTAGTGGTTGTTCGATTAGAAAAACCAGTAACTTTTCACAATATGATAGCTCCTGATAAGGAAGTAGAAGTATCCCTACTCTTCTTTATCATTAACAACTCAAGTTCAAGTCAAACAAATATTCTGGCTCAGTTGATGGACTTTTTCACAGGAAATGGACATCTGGAAGATCTATCAAAAATTTCCGAACCAGAAAAACTTTATGCTTATATTGCTGAAGCAACAGCTTAATCTTGTCTATTAAAATATAAAATCGGAGGAAATCCAAATGATTAAAATTCTTGCTGCCTGCGGTGCAGGTGTTAACTCAAGTCACCAAATTAAAAGTGCTCTAGAAGAAGAACTTTCAAACCGTGGTTATGATGTTCACTGTGATGCAGTCATGGTGAAAGATGTAAACGAAGACCTTATGAAAGGTTACGATATCTTTACACCAATCGCTGCAACTGACCTTGGTTTTGAACCAGGTATTCCAGTAATTGAAGCTGGACCAATCTTGTTCCGTATTCCAGCGATGAGCGCTCCAGTATTTGACAATATTGAAGCAGCTATCAAAGAGCACGGACTAAGCTAATTTATTCTTTATCTTGTTAACATTCATAGAACTAAAAAAAACGGGAGGAACTATTATGGATGTCATTATCGAACTAGCCAATAAGCTGTTCAAACCTATCTTGGATATGGGTGGACCAATCATCATGCTGATCATTTTGACAGTATTGGCCCTACTTTTTGGAGTGAAATTCTCCAAAGCGCTTGAAGGTGGTATTAAACTTGCCATCGCTCTTACTGGTATTGGTGCCATCATCGGTATGCTCAATGGAGCTTTCTCAGCATCACTTGCGAAATTCGTTGAAAACACTGGTATCCAATTGAACATCACTGACGTTGGTTGGGCACCACTTGCTACCATCACTTGGGGTTCTGCATGGACACTTTACTTCTTGCTTGTAATGTTGATTGTCAACGTTGCGATGCTTGCAATGAAGAAAACAGACACACTTGACGTTGATATCTTCGATATCTGGCACTTGTCAATCACTGGTCTTTTGATTAAATGGTACGCAGACAACAATGGAGTTAGCCAAGGGGTTTCACTTTTCATCGCAACTGCAGCAGTTGTCCTTGTAGGTGTTTTGAAGATCATCAACTCTGACTTGATGAAACCAACATTCGACGACCTTCTTAATGCACCAAGTTCATCACCAATGACTTCAACACACATGAACTACATGATGAACCCAGTTATCATGGTTTTGGATAAGATTTTTGAAAAATTCTTCCCTGGCCTTGATAAATATGACTTTGATGCTGCTAAATTGAACAAAAAAATCGGTTTCTGGGGATCTAAATTCTTCATCGGTTTCATCCTAGGTATTGTTATCGGTTTGATGGGTACTCCACATCCTGTTGAAGGACTTAAAGATGCTGCAAACTGGCAAGAAGTTATTAAAGGTTGGTTGTCTCTTGGTTTGACAGCCGGTGTGGCTTTGGAACTCTTCTCACTTATCGGATCTTGGTTCATCGCAGCCGTAGAACCACTTTCACAAGGTATTACAAACGTTGCTACTAAACGTCTTCAAGGACGTAAATTCAACATCGGTCTTGACTGGCCTTTCATCGCTGGTCGTGCTGAAATCTGGGCTTGTGCTAACGTACTTGCTCCAATCATGCTAGTAGAAGCTGTGCTTCTTTCAAACGTCGGAAATGGTATCTTGCCACTTGCAGGTATCATCGCTATGGGTGTGACTCCAGCTCTCTTGGTTGTTACACGTGGTAAATTGCTCCGTATGATTATCTTCGGAACACTCTTGTTGCCACTCTTCCTTCTTTCAGGTACTCTAATCGCTCCATTTGCAACAGAACTTGCTAAAGGTGTAGGTGCCTTCCCAGAAGGTGTGAACCAATCTCAATTGATTACTCACTCAACTCTTGAAGGACCAATTGAAAAACTATTTGGTTGGGCAATCGGTAATGCTACAACAGGTGATATCAAAGCAATTCTTGGTGCAGCAGCCTTCCTTGTATTCTATGTAGGTATCTTTGCTTGGTATAGAAAACAAATGATCAAACGTAACGAAGAATACGCAGCAAATGCTAAATAATTCGCTCCTATAAAATGTAAATTGTGAAAACTAGGTTGTTAATTTCCGACATTGGGAGTGGCAACCTAGTTTTTTATCTAAAGATCTAAAAATAGTTGGAGAACATTATGGTAATTGAAATCAAATCAGATCAGTTAACGGTCCAGTTTAAAACCTTAGGTGGCGCCTTATCGTCGATCAAGGATCGAGAAGGCATTGAGTATCTGTGGCAAGGAGATGCCACTTACTGGAGTGGACAAGCGCCAGTACTTTTTCCAATCTGTGGCTCTTTAAGAGAAGATACAGCCTTCTACAGTCATGCAGATGGAACGGAGACGAAAGGAAACATTCCTCGTCATGGTTTGGTCCGTAAAAAAGAATTTGACTTAGTTGATCAAACAGAAAACAGCGTAACCTTTGCTATCGAAGATGATGAGAATACTTATCAAAACTATCCTTATCATTTCCGTCTTGAAATCACTTATCTAGTGACTGGCAAGACTGTTCGTACTCAATACAAAGTCCTTAATAAAGAAACGAATAAAGTAATGCCATTCTTTATAGGAGGACATCCAGGATTTAATTGTCCTCTACTTGATGATGACGTCTATGAAGATTACTATTTAGAGTTTGAGAAAGAAGAGACTTGCTCTGTTCCCCGTCCTTTCCCAGAGACTGGACTCTTAGACTTCCAAGATAGAAGTCCATGGTTGGATTCACAAAAGGAAGTGGATCTCAGTTACGATCTGTTTAGTGTTGATGCAGTGACTTTGGACGAGTTGCAATCCAGAACAATTGCCCTTCGTTCTCGTAAGCATGAGAAGGGATTAAAAGTACACTTCCAAGAGTTTCCAAATCTCATCATTTGGTCTACCCTAAATAAAGGTCCTTTCATCGCTTTTGAACCCTGGTCAGGCTTATCAACTTCAATTGAAGAAGGAAATCATTTAGAAAATAAGAAGAATGTTCGTCTCCTAGAACCGGGTCAAGTTGATCAGATTGGTTTTGATATTGAAATATTTTAGATAAAAAACCACAAAAACAAACATTTTCTGTTGACTTTTACGTAAAAAAGGAGTATATTATGTTTGTAAACAACAAATGATGTTTGTAACAAACAAAAAATCACTTGTTATATTCTTTCTAGGAACTTGATTTCCTAGACTTGGATAAGCTATCGAACAGCTTATTCAATTAAGTTGTCAATAAACTGCTAGAAAGCCTTTTGTACTTATAATACTAGCTATAAAAGTCTTTACTGGCCTAGAAAAATAAAAAGGAGTATACAATATGTCTATTGTTATCGGTGCAGATGCTGCAGGTTTAAGATTGAAAGAAGTTGTGAAAGACTTCCTAGAAAAAGAAAACTTCCACGTAGTGGATGTTACAGCAGAAGGCCAAGACTTTGTCGATGTGACTCTTGCAGTTGCTTCGGAAGTGAACAAAGAAGAACAAAATCTTGGTATCGTGATTGACGCTTATGGTGCTGGTCCTTTCATGGTCGCAACTAAAATCAAAGGAATGGTTGCTGCAGAAGTTTCAGATGAACGTTCAGCTTATATGACTCGTGGACACAACAACTCACGTATGATCACTATGGGTGCACAACTTGTTGGTGACGAATTGGCCAAAAACATTGCTAAAGGTTTTGTTAATGGTAAATACGACGGTGGACGTCACCAAATTCGTGTCGACATGTTGAACAAAATGTGTTAATTAGATTACAGTAAGAAAGGTAAGTTAAAAATGAGAATTGCAATTGGATGTGACCACATCGTAACAGATGAAAAAATGGCGGTTTCAGAATTTTTGAAATCAAAAGGATATGAAGTCATTGACTTTGGTACATATGACCACACACGTACTCACTACCCAATCTTTGGTAAAAAAGTTGGTGAAGCCGTTACAAGTGGTCAAGCTGATCTTGGGGTATGTATCTGTGGTACTGGTGTTGGTATCAACAACGCTGTAAATAAAGTTCCAGGAGTTCGTTCTGCCTTGGTTCGTGATATGACAACAGCACTTTATGCAAAAGAACAATTGAATGCCAACGTTATTGGTTTTGGTGGTAAAATTACTGGTGAATTGCTCATGTGCGATATCATTGAAGCTTTCATCAATGCTGAATACAAACCATCAGAAGAAAACAAAAAATTGATTGCGAAAATTGAGCACGTTGAAACTCACAATGCTCATCAAGCAGATGCAAACTTCTTTACAGAATTCCTTGAAAAATGGGATCGCGGTGAATACCACGACTAAGAGGTGACGCATGATTTTAACAGTCACAATGAATCCATCCATTGATATTTCTTATCCTTTGGATGAATTAAAAATTGACACTGTCAACCGTGTGGTGGACGTGACCAAGACAGCTGGTGGTAAAGGGCTCAATGTTACACGAGTGCTTTCAGAATTTGGTGATTCTGTTGTTGCTACTGGTTTGGTCGGTGGTAAACTTGGTGAGTTTTTAGTAGAGCATATCGATGATAAAGTAACGAAACGTTTCTTCTCCATTCAAGGAGAGACTCGTAACTGTATCGCTATTCTACACGGTGAAAACCAAACAGAAATCCTTGAAAAAGGTCCCGAAGTTCTGGAACAAGAAGGGCAAGATTTCTTGGCTCATTTCGAAAATCTTCTTGACACTGTGGAAGTAGTAGCCATCTCTGGTAGTCTTCCAGCTGGGCTTCCAGTTGACTACTATGCAAGCTTAGTAGAACTTGCTAATCTCGCAGGAAAACCAGTTGTTCTAGACTGCTCAGGTGCTGCCCTTCAGGCGGTTCTTGAATCACCACATAAACCAACAGTAATCAAACCAAATAACGAAGAATTGTCTCAGCTTCTAGGCAGGGAAGTTTCTGAGGATTTAGATGAATTAAAAGAAGTTCTTCAAGAGCCTTTATTTGCAGGGATTGAGTGGATTATCGTTTCACTTGGTGCAAATGGTGCTTTTGCAAAACATGGTGATACTTTCTACAAGGTAGATATTCCAAGAATTCAGGTAGTTAATCCTGTCGGATCTGGAGATTCTACTGTGGCAGGGATTTCGTCAGGACTTCTTCATAAAGAATCGGATGCAGAACTCCTCATCAAGGCAAATGTTCTTGGTATGCTCAATGCTCAAGAAAAAATGACAGGTCATGTCAATATGGCCAACTATCAAGGTCTATACGACCAACTAATCGTAAAAGAGGTATAAAATGGTTTTAACAGAAAATAAACGCGCTTGCTTGCAAAAACTCTCAGATGAAAACGGCATTATCTCAGCTCTTGCCTTTGACCAACGTGGTGCTTTGAAACGCCTCATGGCTCAATACCAAACAGAAGAGCCAACAGTAGCTCAAATGGAAGAACTCAAAGTATTGGTAGCAGATGAATTGACAAAATACGCATCCTCTATGCTTCTCGACCCTGAGTATGGTCTTCCAGCTACTAAAGCCCTTGATCCAAATGCTGGTCTTCTCCTTGCTTATGAGAAAACTGGCTACGATACAACAAGCACCAAACGCTTGCCTGACTGTTTGGATGTTTGGTCTGCAAAACGCATCAAGGAACAAGGCGCTGACGCTGTCAAGTTCTTGCTTTACTATGATGTAGACAGTTCTGACGAACTCAACCAAGAAAAACAAGCCTACATCGAACGTATCGGCTCTGAGTGTGTGGCAGAAGATATTCCTTTCTTCCTTGAAATCTTGGCTTACGATGAAAAGATTGCGGACGCAGGTTCTGCAGAATACGCTAAAGTGAAACCACACAAGGTTATTGGTGCTATGAAGGTCTTCTCAGACCCACGCTTTAACATCGATGTCTTGAAAGTAGAAGTTCCAGTCAATGTTAAATACGTTGAAGGCTTTGGTGATGGTAAAATCGTGCATACACGCGAAGAAGCAGCAGCTTTCTTCAAAGCACAAGATGAAGCGACTAACTTGCCATATATCTACTTGAGTGCAGGTGTATCAGCCAAACTCTTCCAAGAAACACTTGTCTTTGCCCACGAATCAGGCGCAAACTTCAACGGCGTTCTTTGTGGCCGTGCAACCTGGGCTGGATCAGTTGAAGCCTACATCAAAGACGGTGAAGCAGCAGCTCGTGAGTGGTTGCGTACAACTGGATTTGAGAACATTGACGAACTCAACAAGGTTCTTCAAACAACAGCGACTTCATGGACTGAACGTGTATAAGTTTCCCCCCCTAATCTTAGGAACATTGATCTAAATAAAAAATTTAAAAAAAGTTGAATGTAAAGGTTTACAAAAAAACTTACTTGTGCTATACTTAAATCACAAGTTAATACAAGGTGAGTGTTACTAAGTAATATTAGGCATGATCACAGGTGGATTAGAAATCAAAAGATTTTCTAGTTCATTTGTGGTCATTTTTTATACTCATATACCTTTAAGAGATAAAAGGAGGTTGCCATGTATCGAATTCTAAACCCAATGAATCACAACGTCTCTCTTGTCAGAAATGACAAGGGAGAAGAAGTGATTGTGATTGGTAAGGGGATTGCATTTGGGAAAAAGAAGGGGGATTTAATTTCTGAAGATCAAGTTGAGAAAATCTTTCGGATGAAGACAGAAGAGTCCAGAGAAAATTTTATGGCTCTGCTCAAAGATGTTCCGCTGGATTTTATCACAGTGACTTATGAGATTATTGATAAGCTTTCTAAGAAATATCATTATCCGATTCAAGAGTATCTCTACGTAACCTTGACAGATCATATTTACTGTTCTTACCAAGCTCTAACACAAGGACGGTACAAGGATAGTAATCTGCCAGATATTTCCACTAAGTATCCTGTCGCTTTTCAAATCGCAAAGGAAGCTTTTGAAATCTATCGTCAGAAGTTGACAGATCATTTCCCGGAGGATGAAATTATTCGGATTGCTTATCATTTCATCAATGCCGAAGGTGAAAATGAAGTGGAACTTGTGGAGTCGATTGATAAGAGGAAAGAAATCCTCAGGAATGTTGAAGAAGTGCTAAAGGGTTATGCAATTCAACGAACCAAAGAGAATAATCATTTCTATGATCGTTTTATGATTCATTTGAATTATTTCTTGGATTATTTAGACAGATCTAGAGATGATAACCAATCACTTCTGGATATGGAAGATCATATTAAACAATCCTATCCAAAAGCGTTCGAGATTGGTTCCAAGATCTATGATGTGATTACGCAACATACGGGTCTTGATTTGTATAAAAGTGAACGAGTTTATCTAGTTCTACATATCCAACGTTTATTGTCATAAAAATTTAATTAAAAATACATAAGGAGAATTCTATCATGAATAGAGAAGAAGTAACATTGTTAGGTTTTGAAATCGTAGCCTATGCTGGCGATGCTCGTTCGAAACTATTGGAAGCCTTGAAGGCTGCTGAAGCTGGTGATTTCGCGAAAGCGGATACTCTCGTGGAGGAAGCAGGTGGTTGCATCGCGGAGGCACACCACGCGCAAACAAGTCTATTGACTAAGGAAGCAGCTGGTGAGGACTTAGCTTATAGTGTAACCATGATGCATGGCCAAGACCACTTGATGACAACTATCTTGTTAAAAGACTTGATGCACCATTTAATCGAACTCTACAAGAGAGGAGTTAAGTAATGAACAAACTAATTTCATTTATCGAGAAAGGAAAACCTTTCTTTGAAAAACTGTCTCGTAATATCTATCTTCGTGCTATTCGTGATGGTTTCATTGCAGGGATGCCTGTTATTCTCTTCTCAAGTATCTTTATCTTGATTGCTTTTGTACCAAACTCATGGGGCTTTAAATGGTCTGATGATGTTGTTAATCTCCTCATGAAACCTTATAGCTATTCAATGGGGATTCTAGCTCTCTTGGTAGCTGGCACAACAGCTAAGTCATTGACCGACTCAGTAAACCGTAGCATGGAAAAAACCAATCAAATCAACTATATGTCAACATTGTTGGCAGCGATTGTTGGTTTGTTGATGTTGGCAGCTGATCCGATTGAAGGTGGCTTTGCGACAGGTTTCCTTGGGACAAAAGGTTTGCTTTCAGCCTTCCTTGCTGCCTTTGTTACTGTAGCAATCTATAAGGTTTGTGTTAAGAACAACGTCACTATTCGTATGCCTGACGAAGTTCCACCAAATATCTCACAAGTCTTTAAAGATGTGATTCCATTCACTCTATCAGTGGTTTCTCTTTATGCTCTTGATTTACTAGCTCGTCATTTTGTTGGTGCAAGTGTAGCTGAATCAATCGGTAAATTCTTTGCACCATTATTCTCTGCTGCTGATGGTTATCTAGGTATTACCATTATCTTTGGTGCCTTTGCCTTCTTCTGGTTTGTTGGTATCCATGGTCCATCTATCGTTGAACCAGCAATCGCAGCTATTACCTATGCAAATGCTGAAGTCAACTTGAACCTTCTCCAACAAGGGATGCATGCAGACAAGATCCTTACTTCTGGTACACAAATGTTTATCGTTACCATGGGTGGTACTGGTGCGACACTGGTTGTTCCATTCATGTTCATGTGGTTGACCAAATCGAAACGAAATCGTGCAATCGGACGTGCTTCAGTAGTACCAACCTTCTTTGGTGTAAATGAACCAATCTTGTTTGGTGCACCGCTTGTCTTGAACCCGATTTTCTTTATTCCATTTATCTTTGCTCCAATTGCCAACGTATGGATCTTTAAATTCTTCATTGAAACGCTTGGCATGAACTCATTTACTGCCAACCTTCCTTGGACAACACCAGGTCCGCTCGGTATTGTTCTCGGTACAAACTTCCAATTCTTGTCATTTGTACTTGCTGCTTTGTTAATTCTTGTTGATGTAGCCATCTACTATCCATTCCTCAAGGTTTATGATGAACAAATTCTTGAAGAAGAGCGTTCAGGTAAAGCCAATGATGAATTGAAAGAAAAAGTAGCAGCAAACTTCAATACTGCCAAAGCAGATGCGATTCTTGAAAAAGCAGGTGTAGAAGCATCTCAAAATACAATTACAGAAGAAACCAACGTACTCGTTCTCTGTGCTGGTGGAGGAACAAGTGGACTTCTTGCAAATGCTTTGAACAAGGCAGCTGCGGAGTACAAGGTTCCTGTTAAAGCAGCAGCTGGTGGCTATGGAGCTCACCGTGAAATGTTGCCTGAGTTTGATCTGGTTATCCTTGCTCCTCAAGTTGCTTCAAACTTCGAAGACATGAAGGCCGAAACCGACAAACTTGGTATCAAACTTGCCAAGACAGAAGGTGGCCAATACATTAAATTGACTCGCGATGGAAAAGGCGCTCTTGCCTTTGTTCAAGCGCAATTTGAACAATAAAATTTTAGAAGTGAGATGGCGAAACTCCTCCCAACTCTATCTCCATCTCATTTCTATTTCTTGAAAGGTGAATTAAATGACAAAAACACTTCCAAAAAACTTTATTTTTGGCGGGGCAACAGCAGCCTATCAAGCAGAAGGTGCGACCAATACTGATGGTAAAGGACCAGTTGCCTGGGACAAATACCTCAAAGATAACTACTGGTACACTGCTGAACCAGCCAGTGATTTCTATCACAAATACCCAGTTGACCTCAAACTTGCAGAAGAGTATGGTGTCAATGGTATCCGTATTTCAATCGCTTGGTCACGTATCTTTCCAACTGGTTATGGGAAGGTTAATGACAAGGGGGTTGAGTTCTATCATAATCTATTTGCAGAATGTCACAAACGGCATGTTGAGCCCTTTGTAACTCTTCATCACTTTGATACGCCAGAAGCACTTCATTCAAATGGAGATTTCCTGAACAGAGAAAACATTGATCACTTTGTGGATTATGCAGCCTTCTGTTTTGAAGAATTTCCTGAAGTCAATTATTGGACAACCTTTAATGAAATTGGGCCGATAGGAGATGGTCAGTATTTGGTTGGGAAATTCCCTCCAGGTATTCAGTATGATCTTGCCAAAGTCTTTCAATCTCATCACAATATGATGGTGTCACATGCGCGTGCAGTCAAGCTATATAAAGATAAAGGCTATAAAGGGGAAATTGGTGTGGTTCACGCCCTGCCTACTAAATATCCTCTAGATCCTGAAAATCAAGCAGATGTTCGTGCAGCCGAGTTAGAAGATATCATCCACAATAAATTTATCTTGGATGCAACTTATCTTGGACGATATTCCGGAGAAACCATGGAAGGCGTCAACCATATTTTATCCGTCAACGGTGGAAGCTTAGATCTGCGTGAAGAAGACTTCGCCGTGCTAGAAGCTGCAAAAGACTTGAATGACTTCCTTGGCATTAACTACTACATGAGTGATTGGATGCAAGCCTTTGACGGAGAGACGGAAATCATCCACAATGGAAAAGGTGAAAAAGGAAGTTCTAAATATCAGATTAAGGGAGTTGGACGTCGAGTGGCGCCTGACTATGTCCCACGTACAGATTGGGATTGGATTATCTATCCTAAAGGTTTGTATGATCAAATCATGCGCGTGAAGAAAGATTACCCAAATTACAAGAAAATCTACATCACAGAGAATGGTCTCGGATACAAAGATGAGTTTGTGGATGGAACAGTCTACGATGATGGACGGATTGATTATGTTAAGAAACATATGGAAGTGATTGCAGATGCAATCTCTGATGGAGCCAATGTCAAAGGTTACTTTATCTGGTCGTTGATGGATGTCTTTTCTTGGTCAAATGGTTACGAAAAGCGTTACGGCCTCTTCTATGTTGATTTTGAAACCCAGGAGCGCTATCCAAAGAAATCAGCTCACTGGTATAAAAAACTAGCTGAGACACAACTTATTGAATAAAATTCAACAAAAATTCCCCGCCAAAAGGCAGGGGAATTTTTATGGTTTTGATAAAAGAATGGTTGTTTGTTTCGATAGATCTTCAAATGTTTCCTGACTCAGTTTGGAATCTGAAACGATGGTATCAATCTCTGAGATATTGTAGAACGTGTAAAAATCAAACTTATTAAACTTGCTGTGGTCTGCCAGTAAGTATTTTTTATTGGCATTGTTCAAGGCGATTCGTTGTACCTCGCCCTCTTCTTCACTGAAAGTAGCAATTGCCTTATCCTTAATACCATTACAGCTTACAAAAGCTTTAGAAAACTGAAGATTGGTCAAATCCTGTAAAGTAAGTGTCCCTACAAAAGCACCAGTGATAGAGCGATAATTTCCACCAATCAAGATCAAATCTGTTAGTTTTCGTTCGTTTAGGATGAGAAAAACAGGAAGACTGTTTGTTACAACACGAATGTTATCGATAGGGAGTTCACGAGCAAAACATTCTAAGGTTGTTCCTGGCCCGATAAAAATAGTTTCACCTTCGTCAATCAAATGGCCGGCAAAACGGCTAATTTCTTGTTTTTCAGCAATCTGTAAGCCTTGTTTTTCAACGTTTGACCGTTCGTTGTTTAAGAGAGAACCTGTACGAAGTTTTTCAGCGCCACCGTGCACACGAACCAGCAAATCCTTGTCTGCTAATTCTTGTAAATAGCGGCGAGCTGTCATATCTGACACATCAAGACTCTCCATAATCTCTTTTACAGTAATAGTTCCCTTTGTATTTACTGTTTCTAGAATACTATCTAGTTTCTCTTGCTTTAGCATCCTTATCACCTCGATTTCTACTATTATTATCTTACCATAAAACGCTCAATATATCAAATAGAAAAAAACAAAATAAAACAAAAAACAAAAACATCATGGTTGTTTTAAACAAACCATGATATTTTGAATGATTGGCCAAATTAGTCTAAACCGTAGTTGTAATCCTCGTCTTGCATGGCTTCAACCTCACCAAGGAGGTAACCATTTCCGACTTGAGAGAAGAAGTCGTGGTTAGATGTTCCTGTTGAAATACCGTTCATGACGATTGGGTTGACATCGTCTGCAGAGTCAGGGAAGAGTGGATCTTGTCCTAGATTCATAAGGGCCTTATTGGCATTGTAACGAAGGAAGGTTTTGACTTCCTCAGTCCAACCAACACCGTCATAGAGACTTTCTGTATAGCCCTCTTCGTTCTCGTAGAGAGTGTAGAGCAGGTCGTACATCCATTCTTTGAGTTTTTCTTGCTCTTCTTCAGGCAATTCGTTGAAACCAAGTTGGAATTTGTAACCAATGTAGGTTCCGTGAACAGACTCATCACGAATGATCAGTTTGATGATTTCCGCAACGTTGGCCAGTTTGTTGTTACCGAGATAGTAGAGGGGCGTAAAGAAACCAGAGTAGAAGAGGAAGGTTTCAAGGAAAACGCTGGCAACTTTCTTTTCTAGAGGGCTACCATTGAGATAGATTTCATTGATAATTTCCGCTTTTCTTTGTAGATAGGGGTTAGTGTTGGTCCACTCAAAGATTTCTTCGATTTCGGCCTTGGTATTCAAGGTCGAAAAGATAGAAGAGTAAGATTTTGCGTGGACAGATTCCATAAACTGGATGTTGTTGAAAACAGCTTCCTCATGCGGTGTACGGATGTCCGAGCGAAGTGCTTGAACCCCTGTTTCAGATTGCATGGTATCCAAAAGGGTCAAACCACCAAAGACTTTTCCAACCAAGTCTTTTTCTTTGTTTGATAGTTTTCTCCAGTCGTCTAGGTCATTTGACAAGGGGATACGCGTATCGAGCCAGAATTGCTCTGTCAGTTTTTCCCAAGTTGATTTGTCGATGACATCTTCGATGGCATTCCAGTTAATGGCTTTGTAGTAAGTTTCCATTTGAAATCTCTTTCTGTATGTAATAATGCGATTGTCGAATCCTCTCTATTTTATCATAGTCTGAGAAGAGTATCGCACAAAAAGTCGGAAGCCCGACTTTTTAGTTTTTCATAGTATTTAAGATACTTATCAAGTTTTGTATGACGGGGAACTTAATCAGTAGTCTGAGAAAATGTGGTTGCCTCAGATAAAAATTAAATCACACAGCTTTCACATTGGTTAGCACCAACTTCTCCACCGTCGTCTGTAAAGGTACGGACGTAGTAGATAGACTTGATACCCTTGTTAAAGGCATAGTTACGAAGAATTGACAAGTCACGTGTGGTTTGTTTGTTTTCTTTCTTCCATTCGTAAAGACCTTTAGGAATGTCGCTACGCATGAAGAGAGTGAGTGAAAGCCCTTGGTCCACGTGCTCAGTCGCAGCAGCGTAAACATCAATCACCTTGCGCATATCCATGTCGTAGGCAGAAGTGTAGTAAGGAATAGTATCTGTTGATAAACCAGCAGCAGGGTAGTAGATCTTACCGATTTTCTTCTCTTGGCGTTCTTCAATACGTTGCGTAATTGGGTGGATAGATGCAGAAACATCGTTGATGTAACTGATAGAACCATTTGGAGCTACAGCAAGGCGGTTTTGGTGGTAAAGTCCATCTGCTTGAATCTTTTCGCGAAGTTCCGCCCAGTCAGCAGCACTCGGGATAAAGACATCTCTGAAGAGTTCTTTAACACGGTCTGATTTTGGAACAAATTCGCCTGTCACATACTTGTCAAAGTAGCTTCCATTAGCATAGTCTGATTTTTCAAAATTGTGGAAGGTGATACCACGCTCGCGAGCGATATTGTTTGATTCTACCAAGGTCCAGTAGTTCATAAGCATAAAGTAGATGCTTGTAAATTCAACTGACTCAGGAGATCCGTACTCAATCAGTTGTTGGGCAAGGTAACTATGAAGCCCCATGGCACCAAGACCAAAGGTGTGAGCTAAACTGTTTCCGTGGTCGATAGTAGGGACAGCTACGATGTGTGAACTATCTGTAACGAAAGTAAGGGCACGAACCATCGCACGGATAGAACGACCAAAGTCAGGTGACGTCATCATGTTGACCACGTTGGTTGATCCAAGGTTACATGAAACGTCCGTTCCCATTTGAAGGAATTCTTGAGCATCGTTGATCAAGCTTGGTTCTTGAACTTGAAGAATCTCAGAACACAAGTTACTCATGATAATCTTTCCATCAACAGGATTCGCACGGTTAGCCGTATCAATGTTGACGACATAAGGGTAGCCAGATTCTTGTTGCAATTTAGAGATTTCCGTTTCCAAATCACGCGCCTTGATTTTTGTCTTGCGGATATTTGGATTTGCGACCAATTCATCATATTTTTCAGTGATGTCGATATAGTTGAATGGCACACCGTACTCAAGCTCTACAGAGTAAGGGCTAAAGAGATACATTTCTTCATTTTTACGCGCCAATTCGTAGAATTTATCTGGGACCACAACTCCAAGTGAGAGGGTCTTAACACGAACTTTTTCATCGGCATTTTCTTTCTTAGTGGAAAGGAAAGCGATGATATCTGGGTGAAAGACGTTGAGGTAGACAACTCCAGCACCTTGACGTTGTCCAAGTTGGTTTGAGTAAGAGAAGCTGTCTTCAAAAAGCTTCATAACTGGTACGACACCAGAGGCTGCTCCTTCATAACCTTTGATAGGAGCTCCAGCTTCACGAAGGTTGCTGAGGGAAATTCCCACACCACCACCGATACGTGAAAGTTGGAGAGCTGAGTTGATAGAACGGCCGATAGAGTTCATATCATCGGTTACTTGAATCAAGAAGCAAGATACCAACTCCCCACGACGAGCACGACCAGCATTCAAGAAGGAAGGAGTAGCTGGTTGGTAGCGTTGGTGGATGATTTCATTGGCAATATCAGTCGCAATCGCTTCATCCCCGTCAGCAAAGTAAAGTGCATTAAAGAAGACACGGTCTTCCATGCTTTCAAGATAGTATTCCCCATCGTTAGTCTTCAAGGCATATTGATTATAAAACTTATAGGCAGCCATGAATGATTTGAATTGGAAGTTTTGGTCCTTGATAAATTGATGCAATTCTTCCAAAAACTCTGGACGGTATTTCTTGAGAAATGCAGTTTCGATGTAGTTGTGTTCAATGAGGTAGTTGATTTTATCAGTAATTGAATCAAAAACCATTGTATTTGGAACCACATTTTCTTTAAAGAAGGCATCCAAGGCTTCCTTATCTTTATGAAGCATGATTTGTCCATTGACAGGACGGTTGATTTCGTTATTGAGACGGAAGTAAGTTACGTCCTCAAGATGTTTTAATCCCATAAAATTTCCTTTATCTAATTACAAAAGAAAGGCCTCTAAGTTAGCCCTAGAAGCAATCTCTTCTGGATGATGTACTAAGATTATGCTAATTGTTTCAGTTTTCCTGGTTGGAAGCCTGAAAAGACTTCAGTTGGTGTTTGGATAACAGGAGCAGCGCTGAAACCGAGCTCTTTAACTTGATCGATGTACTCTGGTTGCTCGTCGAGATTGATCTCACGATAAGCGACATTGTTGCTGTCCAAGAAACGCTTGGTCATCTTACATTGGACACAGTTGTTTTTAGAATAAACGGTTACCATTTTCGTAACTCCTCTTTCAAAATAGATTACTTTCTTAGTATATCAGAAAAAAAAACTTTGTCAAACTTTTTAAACTAAATCTTGTGCTATAAAGTTACAGTTTCAAAAACAAAGCACAATATATAGTGTTTTGTCAGAGTGTAAAATTGGGTTTTCATTGAACTATCAAAGTTTATCAAAACAAAAAAACTATATACTGTATATTGGTAAGATAATTAGAAGATTTTCAGCAAGTTATCAGAAAGGAAATAGAAGAAAGTCCATAAAACACTTGAAAAATAATCTAGAAGGTGATATAATACAGTCTTGTAAGGGTTATCACATATAATCCAAAAAAGAAATAACTAAAGGAGAGTCAAACTATGGCTTCTAAAGATTTCCACGTAGTGGCAGAAACAGGTATTCACGCACGTCCAGCAACATTGTTGGTTCAAACAGCTAGCAAATTTGCTTCAGATATCACTCTTGAATACAAAGGTAAATCAGTAAACCTTAAATCTATCATGGGTGTTATGAGTCTTGGTGTTGGCCAAGGTGCTGACGTTACAATTTCAGCTGAAGGTGCAGATGCTGACGACGCAATCGCTGCTATCACTGAAACTATGGAAAAAGAAGGATTGGCATAAGGAAAATGACAGAAATGCTTAAAGGAATCGCAGCATCCGATGGTGTTGCAGTTACAAAAGCATATCTACTCGTTCAACCGGATTTGTCATTTGAGACTATTACAGTCGAAGATACAAACGCAGAAGAAGCTCGCCTTGATGCCGCTCTACAAGCATCACAAGACGAGCTTTCTGTTATTCGCGAGAAAGCAGTAGGTACGCTCGGTGAAGAAGCAGCTCAAGTTTTTGATGCTCACTTAATGGTTCTTGCTGACCCAGAAATGATCAGCCAAATTAAGGAAACTATCCGTGCGAAGAAAGTGAATGCAGAAGCAGGTCTGAAAGAAGTTACAGATATGTTTATCACTATCTTTGAAGGCATGGAAGACAACCCATACATGCAAGAACGCGCAGCGGATATCCGCGACGTGACAAAACGTGTATTGGCTAACCTCCTTGGTAAAAAATTGCCAAACCCAGCTTCTATCAATGAAGAAGTGATCGTGATTGCGCATGACTTGACTCCTTCAGATACAGCTCAATTGGACAAAAACTTTGTAAAAGCTTTTGTAACAAACATTGGTGGACGTACAAGCCACTCAGCTATCATGGCACGTACGCTTGAAATTGCTGCTGTATTGGGTACAAACAACATCACTGAAATCGTTAAAGACGGTGACATTCTCGCTGTTAACGGTATCACAGGTGAGGTTATTATCAACCCAACTGATGATCAAGCAGCTGAATTCAAGGCGGCTGGTGAAGCTTATGCGAAGCAAAAAGCTGAATGGGCTCTCTTGAAAGACGCTAAAACAGTAACTGCTGATGGTAAACACTTTGAATTGGCTGCCAACATCGGTACTCCAAAAGACGTTGAAGGTGTCAATGACAACGGTGCAGAAGCTGTCGGTCTTTACCGTACAGAGTTCTTGTACATGGACTCTCAAGACTTCCCAACAGAAGACGAGCAGTACGAAGCATACAAGGCTGTTCTTGAAGGAATGAACGGTAAACCTGTTGTCGTTCGTACAATGGATATCGGTGGAGATAAGGAACTTCCTTACTTCGATATGCCTCACGAAATGAACCCATTCCTTGGATTCCGTGCCCTTCGTATCTCTATCTCTGAGACTGGAGATGCTATGTTCCGCACACAAATTCGTGCCCTTCTTCGTGCGTCTGTTCACGGTCAATTGCGTATTATGTTCCCAATGGTTGCACTCTTGAAAGAATTCCGTGCAGCTAAAGCAGTCTTTGACGAAGAAAAAGCAAACCTTCTTGCTGAAGGTGTTGCAGTTGCGGATGATATCCAAGTTGGTATCATGATCGAGATTCCTGCAGCGGCTATGCTTGCAGACCAATTTGCTAAAGAAGTTGACTTCTTCTCAATTGGTACAAACGACTTGATCCAATACACAATGGCAGCAGACCGTATGAACGAACAAGTTTCATACCTTTACCAACCATACAACCCATCAATCCTTCGTTTGATCAACAATGTTATCAAAGCAGCTCACGCTGAAGGTAAATGGGCAGGTATGTGTGGTGAGATGGCTGGTGACCAACAGGCTGTTCCACTTCTTGTCGGAATGGGCTTGGATGAGTTCTCTATGTCAGCAACATCTGTACTTCGTACACGTAGCTTGATGAAGAAACTCGATACAGCTAAGATGGAAGAGTACGCAAATCGTGCCCTTACAGAATGCTCAACAATGGAAGAAGTTCTTGAACTTCAAAAAGAATACGTAAATTTTGATTAATCGAAAAGTCCTTGCAACCCAGTTGCAGGGATTTTTTTAAAAGAATTTTCAAGCTAATTTTTCTTATATAAAGTCCAATCTTGAAAAAGTAGTGGTAAGAACAAAAAAATACTTAACTGGTTCATAAAATTCTTGACAAGTTGCAAATTTAGGAGTAAACTATTAACCAGTTAATTAATAGAGAGGAGTTTCTGCAATTTAGAAATGAATTGCAACTAGAAATATCAAAAAAGAAAGTGAGTTTCGATGAAAATTAATAAAAAATACCTTGCTGGTTCTGCGGCAGCTTTAATTTTAAGTGTCTGTTCTTATGAATTGGGACTGTATCAAGCTAGAACGGTCAAGGAAAATAACCGTGTTTCCTATATAGATGGAAAACAGGCTGCGCAAAAAACAGAGAATCTGACTCCTGATGAGGTCAGCAAAAAAGAAGGCATTAACGCGGAGCAAATCGTCATCAAGATAACAGACCAAGGCTATGTCACTTCGCATGGCGACCACTATCATTATTACAATGGGAAGGTCCCTTATGATGCCATCATCAGTGAAGAGTTGCTGATGAAGGATCCAAACTACCAGCTCAAGGACGAGGATATTGTCAGTGAAATCAAGGGCGGTTATGTTATCAAGGTAGATGGAAAATACTATGTTTACCTTAAGGATGCAACCCATGCGGATAATGTCCGTACAAAAGAAGAAATCAATCGGCAAAAACAAGAACATAGTCAGCATCGTGAAAGAGGAACTTCAGCAAACGATGGTGCTGTAGCCTTGGCACGTTCACAGGGACGCTACACCACAGATGATGGTTATATCTTTAATGCCTCTGATATCATTGAAGATACTGGTGATGCTTATATCGTTCCTCATGGCAACCATTACCATTACATTCCTAAGAGTGAGTTATCAGCCAGCGAGTTGGCTGCTGCAGAAGCCTTCCTATCTGGTAGAAGTGGTCAATCAAACACTGCTACTTATCGCCGTACCAATAACAACAGTACCAGCAGCGATGTAGATAGATGGATTCCATCCTATAATAATCAAGGCAACAACTACACGAACACAGCTAACAACGGTAGAGATGATAACCAAGCAAGACAAAGTGATGACATTGGTAGTCTTTTGAAACAGCTCTACAAACTGCCTTTAAGCCAACGACACGTAGAATCTGATGGCCTTGTCTTCGACCCAGCACAGATTACAAGTCGAACAGCTAGAGGAGTTGCTGTTCCTCATGGGAACCATTACCATTTCATCCCTTATTCACAGATGTCTGAATTGGAAGAACGAATCGCTCGCATCATCCCGCTTCGCTATCGTTCGAACCATTGGGTGCCGGATTCAAGACCAGAACAACCAAGTCCACAACCGACTCCGGAACCTAGTCCAAGCCCGCAACCTACACCAAATCCTCAACCAACTCCAAGAAATCCAATTGACGAAAAATTGGTTAAACAAGCGGTTCGAAAAGTAGCTGATGGCTATGTATTTGAGGAGAATGGAACCTCACGTTATATTCCTGCAAAGGAACTTTCAGCAGAAACTGCTGCAGCCATTGATAGTAAACTATCCAAACAAGAAAGTTTAGCACATAAGCTAGGAGCTAAGAAAACCAACCTCCCATCTGGTGATCAAGGATTTTACAATAAGGCTTATGATTTACTAGCAAGAGTTCATCAAGACTTACTTGCTAATAAAGGGCGCCAAGCTGAATTTGACACTTTGGATAAACTGTTGGAACGACTCAACGATGCCTCAAGTGATAAAGTCCAGTTGGTGGATGATATTCTGGCCTTCCTAGCACCGATTCGTCATCCAGAACGTTTAGGAAAACCAAATGCGCAAATTGCCTACACTGATGATGAGATTCAGGTAGCCAAGTTGGCAGGTAAGTACACAACAGAAGACGGTTATATCTTTGATCCTCGTGATATCACCAGTGATGAGGGGGATGCCTATGTAACTCCGCATATGACCCACAGTCATTGGATTAAGAAAGATAGTTTGTCTGAAGCTGAAAGAGCGGCAGCCCAGACTTATGCTAAAGAGAAAGGTTTGACCCCTCCTTCAACAGACCATCAGGATCCAAGAAATACGGAGGCTAAAGGAGCAGAAGCTATCTACAACCGCGTGAAAGCAGCTAAGAAGGTGCCGCTTGATCGTATGCCTTACAATCTCCAACATACCGTGGAAGTTAAAAACGGTAGTTTAATCATTCCTCATTATGATCATTACCATAACATCAAATTTGAGTGGTTTGACGAAGGACTTTATGAGGCACCTAAGGGGTATGGTCTAGAAGATCTCTTTGCGACTGTCAAGTACTATGTCGAACATCCAAGCGAACGTCCGCATTCAGATAGTGGTTGGGGCAATGCAAGTGACCATGTTCAAAGAAACCAAAATGGTCAAGCTGATACCAATCAAACGGAAAAACCAGCAGAGGAGAAACCTCGGACAGACAAACCTGAGGAAGAAAAGCCACGCGAAGAGAAGCCTCAAAGTGAGAAACCAGAATCTCCAAAACCAACTGAGGAGCCGGAAGAAGAATCACCAGAGGAACCAGAAGAACCTCAGGTCGAGACTGAAAAGGTTGAAGCGAAGTTGAGAGAGGCTGAAGAGCTACTTGCAAAGATCCAAGACCCCATTATCAAGTCCAATGCCAAAGAAACTCTCACTGGCTTAAAAAATAACCTGCTATTTGGTGCTCAGGATAACAATACCATTATGGCTGAAGCTGAAAAGTTGTTGGCTTTATTAAAGGAGAGCAAGTAAAGATAGTAGTATTTTCTAGATCCTAAAAACAGGATAGGAGAACTAGAAAAGTTAAAATCGAAAATGAGAACAGAATGTAAGTTCTAGTTCTCATTTTTTTCATGAAAATATGTAAAATATCTTGACATATGGTGTAAATAAAGATAAACTATTTACTAGTTAATTAAATGGTTAAATACTAGTTAAGGAGTAACGATGAAAAAAAGAACATTTCTATTATTAGTGGTAGGTCTCTTGGTTCTTGTCTTAGGAGCATGTAGCCAAAAAGAAACACAAGAAGCAAAAGGGATGAAGATTGTAACAAGTTTTTACCCAATCTATGCCATGGTAAAAGAGGTATCGGGGGACTTGAATGATGTACGGATGATTCAGTCAAGTAGTGGAATTCACTCCTTTGAACCGTCAGCAAATGACATTGCTGCTATCTATGACGCGGATGTCTTTGTCTACCATTCTCATACGCTCGAATCTTGGGCTGGAAGTCTAGATCCTAACTTGAAAAACTCAAAAGTTAAGGTTTTAGAAGCTTCTGAAGGAATGACCTTGGAGCGTGTTCCAGGTTTAGAAGATGTAGAAGCTGGTGACGGTATTGATGAAAAAACACTCTACGACCCTCACACTTGGTTAGATCCAGAAAAAGCAGGTGAAGAAGCTCAGATTATCGCTGACAAACTTTCGGAGATTGATAGTGCTAATAAGGAAACGTATCAAAAGAATGCTAAAAACTTTATCGCTAAAGCCCAAGAATTGACTAAGAAGTACCAGCCTATTTTTGAAAAAGCGAGTCAAAAGACCTTTGTTACACAACACACAGCCTTTTCTTATCTCGCTAAACGCTTTGGTTTGAAACAACTTGGTATAGCAGGGATTTCACCTGAACAAGAGCCAAGTCCGAGACAACTAACAGAAATTCAAGAATTCGTTAAGACTTATAAGGTTAAAACCATCTTTACTGAGAGCAATGCTTCTTCTAAAGTCGCTGAGACTTTGGTCAAATCAACAGGAGTTAGCCTAAAGACCCTCAATCCTTTAGAAGCAGATCCTGAAAATGACAAAACTTACTTAGAAAATCTAGAAGAAAATATGAATGTTCTTGCAGAAGAATTAAAATGAGGAGATGATAAAAATGAAGAAGAAATACCTTGTAGCAGGATCGGCTCTTGTCCTTTCCCTAAGCCTTTGCATCTATGCATTGAACCAACACCAGGTAGAAGGAAAAAAAGATAATAACCGTGTGTCTTATGTTGATGGGAAGCAAGACACTAAAAAAACAGAGACCCAGACACCAGACCAAGTTAGCAAAAAAGAAGATATTCAGGCTGAACAAATTGTTGTGAAAATTACTGATCAAGGTTATGTGACTTCACATGGTGATCATTTCCATTATTACAATGGTAAAGTTCCTTTTGACGCGATTTTCAGCGAAGAACTGTTGATGAAAGATGTCAATTATCAACTGAAAGACGCTGATATTGTCAATGAAATCAAAGGTGGCTACATTATCAAGGTGGATGGCAAGTATTATGTTTACCTTAAGGATGCGGCGCATGCAGATAACGTTCGTACGAAGGACGAAATTGAGCGCCAAAAACAAGGTCATACTCACGATGCACCAACTTCTAACAGTGCAGTGACACTTGCGCGATCACAAGGACGCTATACTACCGATGATGGGTACATCTTTAATCCATCTGATATTATAGAGGATACTGGTGATGCTTATATTGTTCCTCACGGTGGACATTACCACTACATTCCAAAGAGTTCCTTGTCTGCTAGCGAATTAGCAGCTGCTCAAGCCTACCTATCTGGAACTAGAAAACAAACGACTGTAACGGACTATCGTCCAAGTCAAAATGGAACCAGTCAAACCACTAATTCTAGTGAACAAACTGAAACACCAAGCAATACAGAAGAGAGCTTGCAGACTCTATTGCAACAGCTCTATGCACTTCCAAGTAATCAACGTTATGCAGAATCAGATGGCTTGATTTTTGACCCTGCTAAGATTTCAAGCAGAACACCAAGTGGCGTAGCGATTCCTCATGGAAATCACTATCATTTCATCCCATATACAAAGCTTTCTGCTTTGGAAGAAAAGATTGCGCGAATGATTCCTTTATCTAGCGACAGTGGGAAGCCAACACCTTTGGAAAATCCAAGCAAACCAGCAGAGCATCCAGCTCAAAAAGACCATCATGATCAAGACGGTGACCATGGAAGTCAGGATACCAACCATGAAGACCATGACCATGATGGAGAGGAGCATGACCACCATCACGGCGAAGACCATGATCATGGTTTTGCAGCTGACCGTGTTATTAGTGAAGATGAGCAAGGGTTTGTAGTTTCTCATGGAGAACACGCTCATTATTTCTTTAAGAAGGACTTGACTGCAGCTCAAATCAAAGCTGCCCAAGATCACTTGAAAGGAAATCATCAGTCTGAGCCGGTTCAACCACTTGCCAAGACTGTAGAAAGTTTCTCAAGAGATGCGAGCGATGAAGAAAAAATCAAGTATATCTCACAGACCTACGGGGTTCCGCTCGAAGCGATTCGTATTTCAAATGGATTCTTTGTCTTTGGAAATCCGGATCAAGCCTATGATCCAACCCATATCCATCCCTATGCTGTTCGAAAAGAACATGTTCGTATTCCTCTCCAAACTGGGAATCCAGAACTGGATTTCCTAAATGAACTTTATACGACGGCCCTACGTGATGGGGTATCTCCTTATAGTTTACAGGTAGAAAGTGGTAGTTTTGTGATTCCTCACGGAGACCACAATCACTATATCAAGGTCCAAACTAAGGGCTATGAAGTGGCTTTGAAAAACAAGATTCCAGCCCTACAATCGACCTATCAACCTGGAGCATTTGATGAACAAACTGTTCTATCTAAAGTGGATCAACTTTTAGCAGATAGCAGAAGTCTCTACAAAGACAAGCCAATCATGCAGAGACGTGTTGAACTTGCTTTGGGGCAGTTCACCGAAAATATGAAAAAACTGGCAACAAACTCAACTGCTGGATACCTAGCATCCTTGGATCTCTTTGATAAACAATACATCCATGTGGATCAAAGTGTGTCTCCAGTTGAAACATCACCTTTGGATAAGAAATACCAAGCTCTTGTAGATAAGATCAATACACTGGATACGGACACTTATGGCTTGTCTAAGAAAGATCTTTTGGTACATTTGCAGGAAGCAAAACTAGCACAGGATGAGACAGAGTTGGCTGCCATTGAAGCGAAACTTCAGGCCTTGCAAGATTTCCGAGATCGGACAGGGGTTACAACAGTAGAGTACATCAAGTATTTCTACGAACATGTATCTGACGGTCGTTTGAGAGAAGAGCTTCGGAACCGTGTTGCTAAGTTGACATGGGAACTTTACCAGTCACAATCTTTCCTCAAAGCGACCGACTTGAACAAGTTATTCCCAACTATTTACCAAACTAAGCTAGAAGTAGAAGAAGCTCTCAAAGAAGAACCCGTTTCTACAAAAGCTGGTAAGACTATTCTAGATACGGAAAAAGTAGATAGTCAAACCGCTAAGACAGCCATCTATGAATTCCTAAAAGAACTCTACGGTGATTTTATGCCAGAAGAGCGGGTTAGCAAGGTCAAGAAGGAAGAAGTGGATGCTCTCCTATCCAAAGTCGTTCAACTTCTAGCGCGTGTAAAGGAAGATGGTGTCAAACAATCCCTAGCTGAAGAAGCGGCTAATATCAAAGCGGCTGCTGAAAAGGAAAATGCAGACCTTGACGAAGCTAAAACACAACTTGAGGATCTTTTAAATCGTATTGCAGCGACTATCCAACGAGAGGAAAAAGAAGCAGAACAAGATCCACAAACGGTGATTATCTACCAAAAACTCTATAATGTCTTGCTCTCTCTTCACAAGTATTTAGAGGATAACAAAGGATCCGATGCTGACTTTGAACGTGTTGATGCCCTATTTGATCAACTTGCAGCCAAAAGCAGTGATAAAGAAGGTCTCCTCACTCTAGCTAAAGAGATTATTAGCTTGAACCAGGAACTCCGTTCAAAAGCAAGTGAAACTGATAGCCAATCTAAGTCTGAGAAAGAAAGTAAAACAGCTGCTTCTCAACCAACAGAAAAGCAAGTGCAAAGTGAGTCTGAGCCAAGTGCTCAACCGAACGAATAAAAAGAAAGGCGAAGTAGCTGAGCTACCTCGTCTTTTTTAGTCTTTATAAGATACAATGCCAATGATGGTATCCACCGCACGCTCCATAGTCTGAAGGCTGACGTATTCAAAGCGTCCATGCATGTTTTCACCACCTGCAAAGATATTTGGAGTTGGGATTCCCATAAAGGAAATCTTAGACCCATCAGTCCCACCGCGAATTGGTTCGATAATAGGCGTAATCCCTAGATCTTCCATAACAGCTTTAGCAATAGTAATAGGTGTCATGTCTTTCTCGATGACTTCCTTCATATTGTAGTACTGGTCTGTCAGAGTTAGGGTCACGCGATTATTCCCAAGCTCTTGATTCATCTTGTCAGCAATAGACTGCATAGCTGCTTTACGTGCTTCAAAGGCATCCTTTTCAAAATCGCGAATGATGTAGCTTGCACGCGCCTCCTCGACACTACCTGACACATCCATAAGATGATAGAAACCTTGGTAACCATCTGTCAGTTCAGGTCGGTCATTCTCTGAAAGTTGATTATGAAAATCAATTGCTAGCTGAAGGGCATTGACCATCTGACCTTTAGCAGTACCAGGGTGAACATTGCGTCCTTGGAAATGGAGTTCAGCGGCAGCTGCTGAGAAAGTCTCGTACTGAAGTTCTCCTAGCGGACCACCATCAACAGTATAGGCAAAGTCAACGTCAAAGTCAGCTGCATCAAATTTATTGGCACCAACGCCAATTTCTTCATCGGGGCCAAAACCAACACGGATTTCACAGTGCTTGATTTCGGGATGAGCAGTCAGATATTCAATAGCAGTCATAATTTCAGCAATCCCTGACTTGTCATCAGCCCCCAGCAAGGTCGTGCCATCAGTTGTGATAAGCGTTTGGCCTGGATATTTCTCAAGGCTCTTGAAATCAGCAGGATCGAGTTTAAATCCAGAATCACCCAAGTCGATAACTCCACCATCGTAATTTTCGATGACTTGCGGATTAACTCCTTCAGAATTAAAATCAGCGGTATCCATGTGGGAGATGAAACCAATCTTGCGTGTCAAGTTTGGATCGTTAGCTGGTAAGGTACCAATCGCAAAACCATTTGGAAGGTAGTAGACGTTTTGCAGACCGACACGTTTCATTTCAGGAATAAGAACATTGGTCGCAAAATCAACCTGGCTTTGCGTACTTGGAGTAGTAGTAGAGTGTTCATCAGAACGCGTATTGACCTTAACGTAGGTCAAGAAACGATCTAAAAGGTTCGGATAAGTCATAAAAACTCCTTTAACAATCATAAAATAGAATGCAAATTTCGGAAAAAACCTTATTCTGAAAATTTCATGAATTTTGAAAAAATATAATAATTCAAATTCAATAGACTTTTAAATGAAATCTTGGATATTTTAGATTAAAATATATGCATCGATATTTTATGAGATTTTTTTATTCTTTTTTCATTTTACCATAGAATAGTTTGAAAGACAAAGAAGAATCATACCCTTTTATTAATTAACATAATATAAAATTAATCATATTAATTGACACTGCGTGAACTTTATTGTACAATTATCTTGTAAATGTCCTAGATTGATATAGTAACAATATTAGTACATTCTAGTTAAGGAGAATAAAATGAACATTCGCTTCGATTTTAAGAAAGTTCAAATTATTGCGCGCCGTTTAGTTACACTGTTAGCTATTCTGTTTTTGTGTGCTCCGATAAGTCTGTTAAATGCAGATTCTACTACAGAACCTCAGACAACTCTTCATAAAACGATTACTCCGATATCAGGACAGGATGACAAGTATGAGTTGTCATTGGATATCACTTCCAAACTGGGAACGGAGACCCAAACGGATCCCTTGGATGTTGTTTTAGTAGCAGACCTCTCAGGAAGTATGCAGAATCAGGATGTTCAATCTTTTGATGGCCGGACGATCAGTCGGATTGACGCATTGAAAAATACTCTAAGAGGAACGAATGGTCGTAAGGGCTTAATTGATACCATTCTATCCAATTCCAATAACCGCTTATCTATGGTAGGATTTGGTGGGAAAATTGACAATAAAAAGGTTGATCAGTATTGGGATGGAAATAAATGGAGACTTTTTAGACCATACTGGCCCTATGAACGGATGACAAAATACTATGATGGTGTTTCACCATGGGATGATGCTAACACGATTTTAGGATGGAGTAACAATGCTCGTGCTGCTAAAACAGCGGTATACAACATGAGTATTGCAGGAGGTAATTCCATTGGTACTGAGTCAGGGATTGGTACTGGGACCAATATTGGGGCTGGATTAACCTTGGCCAATCAGTTAATGGGAAGTGCAAGATCTAATGCTAAGAAAGTCGTTATTTTGCTTTCAGATGGCTTTGCGAATATGGTCTACGATGCCAATGGTTACACTATATATAACTACAATAACGAGGATCCTAATATCGAAACAGCTCCCCAGTGGTTTTGGGATAGATTAAATAATAATTTAAATAGTCTATCATATAGCTTGGCTCCAACACTTGATGGTTTCTATTCGATTAAATTTCGTTATTCAAACAATGTCGACAGTATTACCAGTCTGCAATATTATATAAGACAACATAATGCCTCCATTCCAAATGAAATATTATCTGCAAATGATGAAGACCAGTTACGGGACAGTTTCAAAAATATCACTGATAAGATTCTGCCACTGGGAGTCCACCACGTGACCATCAAGGATGTTCTTTCTAAGTATGTTCAGTTATTACCTAATGGATCTTCAGAGTTTCGTGTCGTTAAAGAGAAAGATGGTATCAGTGAAACATTAACCGAAGAGCAAGTAACTTTTGATACCAAGACAACCTCAGAAGGATTAGTGGAAGTTACGGCTAAATTTTCTCCGAATTATTCCTTGGAAGATGGGGCTAGATACTCCTTCAAATTTACTGTTACATCAAGTCAAGAAGCCTTAGATGCCATTGCTGGTGATAAAAAACTAGAGGCTGGTGATGCTGAGGGTTCTGATGTCAATAAACTCTACTCCAATAAAGGGGCCAATGTCACTTATTCCTATGGAATAGGCACTTCCCAAACCAAGACCAAAGAATACTCTGACAACCCAACCTTTAAGCCTTCAGATCCATTAACGGTACCAGTGGAAATTGAATGGCAAGGTGTGACGGGTGCGAGAACTGTTATTACAGCTGATCAACCGAGTAATGTTGAACTGAAACTGGTTCAAAAGAACAAGAACGGAGGTTCTGACAATCAAGAATATCGAAAGACCAATGTGACTGTTGAAAAAAATAAATCTAATGAAACGAGGAACTTTGAAAAGGTTGCCAAAGGATATCAATACGATATAATTGCACCGGACGTCCCCGCCTTTACCAAAGAAATAAAAAATGTTGGTACAGAATCTAAACCATCCTTTAAGGTAATCTATAAACAATTGCCAAGTCTGACGATTAAGAAAGTGTTGGAAGCTGAAAATAACTTGAACAAAGAGTTTTGGATTAAGGTAAAACTAACCTCTCCTGATTCTACGCCATTGAATGGAACTTTTGGTGAGATAAATGTTGTGAATGGTGAAGCGAAGATTCGTGTTGATAAACGAAAACGTTGGAAAGGTATTCTAAGCTATCTTCCTCGAGGAACTCATTTCAAAGTTGAAGAAGAAGCGGCATCAACGAACGGTTACCACGTTACATATGAGAATCAAGAGGGTGATCTGAATAAAGATGAAACCAGCACTATTACGAATCACAAGCTTCCAAGTTTATCCGTTACAAAAAAGGTTACTGGTGTATTTGCCAATCTATTAAAATCCTTCAAGATTACCATTAACATCAGGGATGCTCAGAATAGTCCACTGAATGGAACCTATACTGCAACGGTGAATAATAAAAGAACCCCTCTACAATTTACGAATGGTCGAGCGTCTATTGATCTCAACAAAGATCAAACCATAAAAATTGATGGACTTCCACTTGGTAGTTACTATACCGTAGAAGAGGAATCAAACTCTTCTCGTGGATATCAGGTTTCTTATGAAAATCAAGAAGGCAAACTGGATTGGGACAAGTCCGCGACAGTCACGAATAATAAGAATAGTGTACCTGAAACCGGAGTTGACTTCCTCAGCAGTACACTCGTGTTAGGAATAATCCTTCCTCTAGGGGGAATCTTCTTTACAATCCTACTCGGCTATCTAGTGGTACATAGGAGAAAATAATGCTACTTAAAAAGAAACATAAGAAAACAGTAACACAAGTCAATCGGGATAAGTCTCCGCCGAGTGTATGGGGAGATATCCTCTACTTAGTCAGTAAACTCCTGATGGTTGGGTTTGTACTAGCCATACTTTACTTTTTTGTCTTTGGACTATTGAGATACAATGACGATGGCATGAAACCAGCCTTAAAAGATGGTGACTTGGTTGTCTACTATAGGCTGGATAAACGTTATTCGATTGGTGATTTGCTCGTCTATAGTTATAAGGGCAAGGAAAGAGTGGCGCGTGTCATTGCGACCGAAGGAAGTACGATCGATATAAATGAAAATGGTCTCATCATCAACGGTTCTCCTCAACAAGAGCAGGATATCTACAAAGACACGCTGCTCTATAAGGAAGGGGCTAGCTTCCCGATGAAAGTCCCAGCAGGACAACTCTTTGTCCTCGGAGACAATCGGACAACGGCTGTAGATAGTCGTGCTTTTGGAACCATTCCGATACAGGATACCCATGGCAAGGTGGTAACAGTCCTAAGGCGACGGGGCTTTTGATGACAATTTATGAAAAAAGAAATTTAAAAATAAAAGGAATAATCATGAAAAAAACATTTTTGAAAAAATTAGTTACTGCAAGCATTGCAGCTGTAACCGCCTTGTCGGTCTTTAGAGGAGTGCCAACATTTGCGGATGAAAACTCTGATGCAACCGCAATGTCCAATGGAGAAACAAATGCACAAGTATCCATTAACAAGGTGTTGAATATTGCAGAAGGAATCACTACACCACTAGCTAACTTTACCTTTACTTTCACTCCGAAAAACGGTAATTCGAATAACGGAGTACCATATGAAACAATCAATGCTTCAAACGGTCAAATAGCAGATAAAACAATTAATTATTCTGAAAGAGATGTTTTGCAACCAAATCAAACTAGTATTAAGAAAGAAACTGGAAATATTTTTGCAAACGTGACTTACACACACGCTGGAGAATATGTCTATACTGTAGCTGAAAAACAAAATGACGGTTGGAGAGCAATTCAAAGAGGTGATGATGCAATTGACTCAATGACATATGATAATCGTAGCTATGAAATGCATGTTATTGTAAAAAATAAATCAACGAGTGGTGTGTATATCTCATCTGTGTACTTTAAACAAGAAACAACAGGGGCCACAGCTAAAGTGAAACCATCTGAAAAAGGGCCTACTTACAAATATGATTTGTTCACAAATATCTATCGTAAAAATGCTGGTAAGATAACAGATCCAAATCACCCCCATCCTAATAATCCGCACCTTGCGAAGTTTAATCCTAAAGTTGACTCATTAGTAATTAAAAAAGTTGTTTCAGGAGGAACTGCAGATAAATCGAAAGATTTCACTTTCAAGCTTACTTTCAAAAAAGCATCTACTGAAGATAGAACATCTATTGTAGGAAAAATCGGGAATGTTTCTAAAACTTTCGAATACGGAAAAGAAACAATAATTACACTACACCATGATCAATCCTTAGTATTTGATACAATCCCAGCAGGTACTCGTTATAAATTGGTTGAAACAGGATCTCAGGGCTATACAGCTTCAGCTGCTTATTGGGAAAATGGAGTATCTAAAACACAAGCAGGCAGAATTTCAGCTGATTTGACTCAAGATAGTATTTTAGTTGGCGAAAAACGAAATGAAAACACAATCACCAATAGCGTTCAAGACGTTACCCCTACTGGTCTTTTGATTGACAATCTTCCTTTCATCTTGATGATTGGTCTTGGTTTGGCTGGATTTGTTGTTTTGTCTAAAAAACGCAGACAAGCTTAGGCAACTGGTTTGAATTATGAAAATCAAGCGTGAGAAACCAAAAAGGAGTTTGTCTAGGCGTCTGGTCCTTGCTGTAGATGCATTGATGAATCATATCTTGCTCCTCTTGACAGCCTTAGTCTTTCTCTTTGGTTTCTACGCCCTTTGGGATGCCAATCAGGTTTATTCTCAGGCTTCATCAAGTGAGTATGAGGCCTATAGACCAGTAAGTACTACTGAGAAGGATGAGCTTGCTAGTTTTTCTGGCTTTCACAAGCTACAGCAAGTCAACCCAGAAGTACTCGGTTGGATCAATGTCTATGGCACCAATATCGACTATCCCTTAGTCCAAGCCAAAGACAATGAAAAATACCTGAACAAGGACTCCAAGGGAGAATTTGCCGCAACAGGAGCTATCTTTCTTGAGGCTCGAAATGAATCCAAGTTCGAAGACTTTAATACCATTATCTACGGACACCATGTAGAAAATGGGGTTATGTTTGGAGATGTAGCAAAGTTTTCTGATAAGGAATTTTTTGATCAGCATCGTTACGGTAGTATTTACTATAATGGTGTTGAAAAAGGTCTTGAGATCTTTGAGATGCTCGAGGTGGACGCCTATGACTTTAACATCTACGATCCAGGTATTAATGGGGATGATCGGCGCCAAGAATATATCGATCACTTACTCTCGGTTGCCATTCACAAACGAGACATTACACTGGGGCCAAATGACCATATCATCCTTCTCAGTACCTGTTTCCTAGACGTAACAAATGGGAGACATATCGTAGTTGCCAAGATTACGGATACGGTTCCAAAAAACACCTTCCATACGAAAAAATCAAAACCATTCCCTTACAGTGTCTTTGATGATTCGTCACTCGGACGATTTCTCTCATCGATTCCTTTGTGGATATGGTACATCATCTTATTTATCTTGCTCTTGCTATTGATCTTCTTGCTCATCATCCTCTACTTGATCTTGCGACGAAGAAGAGAAGCAAAAGAAGAAGCAGATAGTATTACTGACTAAACTACTGATAAAAGAGAAAGGGACAGCCTCTCTTGCTCTTTTATTTTCAAGGCTAGAAAGGAGAAAGAAGGGAATATGAAAACAAGTACGAATCACAAAGTCATAAAGGTCATTCTATCCCTCTTTCTAGCTTTTTTCTGTCTTTTTACAGCTGATAGAGTCCTTGCGAGTGACTACGATCATTATAATCCTATTGAAAAGGATGCCAGCAGTACGGGCTTTGAAACCTTGCAGCACCTCAACAAGGATGTTTGTGGTTGGATTAGCCTTGATGGAACCAAGGTAGACTATCCCCTCTTGCAGAGTCAGGACAATGTCAAATACCTTGACCGCAATGCTTTTGGCGATTATACTGTGTCAGGGTCTATTTTTCTAGACTATCGTTTTAATCCAAACTTTACTGACTTTAACACCATCATCTATGGTCACTCCATGGCTTCTGGTGCTATGTTTGGGGAGATTCAAAAATTTGCGGATCAAGATTTTTTTGAAATGCATCGCTATGGCTCTATCTACTACAATGGCCGTGAACGTGGTCTGGAGATTTTTGGGATTTTAGAAGTAGACGCCTATGACACGGAGATTTACCGAACTTTGAGTTCCAACGATGAGGAACACCAGGCTTACTATCAATATTTGCTAAGTAAAGCCAAGTACAAGCGAGATGTCTCCTTGACCTCAACGGACAAGATTGTTTTGTTAAGCACCTGTTTCCTTAACATTACCAACGGACGACATATCCTATTAGCTAAAATAACGGATGCACCAGTAAAAGCAGCCCAGGATAAAAGTGGAGAAGCTGTAGGGACGCGGTATTTCGATCAAGGGCTAACAACGCATTGGATTTATATCCTTGCCTTTCTTCTCCTGATTATCGTTATTTTACTCCTTGTTGTTATCATCCTAATCATGAGACGAGATAAAAAGACTAAAGAACAAAAGAAATAGTAGACGTCGGAAGCGTTTACTATTTTTTTCTTTCATGATAGAATAGATAGTGAAAATAATATCATAAGGATGATAACATGAAAAAAGCAATATTAATGATGACCTTTGGATCTCCAGAGGAGATTAGTTTTGAAGGAGTAGCAGAATTTTTTACAAACATTCGTCGTGGAGTTAGACCCCAAGACCACGAGATCCAGACTCTCTATGACAACTATGTCCTTATCGGCGGGACACCCTTGCAGCGGATTACACGTGAGGAGGTTGATTTAGTCAAGGAACGTTTAGGCGAGGAGTACGGTATCTACTTTGCCAACAAATTTTCTCGTCCCTTTATTCCAGACGTGATCAAGCAGATGGAAGCTGATGGTGTTGAAGAATGTATCTGCTTGATTTTGGAACCTCATTATTCTTTTTACTCAGTCATGGGGTATGAAAAGTTTCTGGAAAGCCAGCAGATCCGATTTTTAGTCATTAAGGACTGGTATCAACAGCAGCCTTTGTTGGACTTTTGGACAGATGAGATTAGAAAAATTTTACGAAACCATGTGGGAGAAGAATCTTTCAAGGTAATCTTTTCAGCCCACAGTGTTCCCATTTTTGCCTTGGACTATGGAGATCCATATATCGATCAGATTTTCGATAATAGCAAGCTAATCGCTGAACAACTCGGCCTAATGACAGACCACTATACCAATACTTGGCAGAGCGAAAGCGATATTGGAATCCCTTGGATCAAGCCAGATGTTTTAGAATATTTACGAGAACAAAAGCAACATCCCGAGCATTATATTTTTGTCCCGATTAGTTTTATCAGTGAGCACATCGAAGTCCTGTTTGACAACGATGTAGAATGTTATGAGTTGTGTCAAGAATTAGATGTCACCTACCATCGTCCACCTATGCCCAATACGGATAGCCGTTTAATTGACGCATTAGTTGCTACTGTAAGAGCGAATGAAGACAAAGAATTTAAAGCTTTTCTCCCAGAAGAAGAAACTTTTGATGAGTTAGCTCCTTCGGCAACTACTAAGGACATCATGGAGGAGACAGACGACCTTCAGATGCCAGAATTTGTCAAAAAGCTCATTGAGAAAAAAGGCCGTGAAAATGTGAAGATGCCGTACTTAATTAAGAAAATGCTCGAAAAGGCTGGGAAATTACCAAAAGAGTAAAGAAAAAAGGATTTAGCTTTAAGCTAGATCCTTTATCTGTTTTATTTTTTCTCAAGAAGAGCTTTGATTTCTTGAAGAACTTCAAGTTCAGTTGGAGCAGCAGGTGCTTCCTCAACCACTTCCTCTTTCTTACGAAGGTTTTGAGCTTTTTCAATACCTTTGATAACGAAGAAGAGAACTGTACCCACAACAAGGAAGTTGATAACAGCGCTTAAGAATTTACCATATGTAACACCATTCCATGCAAGCTCAGCGATGTTTTGTACTTTCGCAGCTTCCAAAGCTGGGTTCAATAGAAGTGGAGTGATGATATCGTTAACAAATGAAGTAACGATAGCACCAAATGCAGAGGCAATGATCACACCGACAGCAAGGTCAACAACATTACCACGAAGCAAAAATGCTTTAAGATCCTTTAACATTTTCATAAATTCCTTTCCTAATTTTCTGATTTATTATATCCTAAATTGTGACAAAAAGCAACTTGAACGCTCAAAGTGGTCAGTTGCCCCCTTTAAAAATATAGATTTTACTGAAAATATAATTTAAAATGACGATCAAGATTTGTGCTAGAATAGTTTCAATCGTATTAACCCTATCTATATTAAATTCGACAAACTGGCCAATAATATCAGGGAAAGTTGTAACAAAGATATAAGTTAAAAGAACGTCAAGACCAAGAGTAGAAAGACGAGCTAAGAAAAACTTAGCCAGGCGGGTTGGCCAATTCCTTCTCTCTTGTTTAAAGACGATTGTATCATTTGTGAGAAAGGCAAAGAGAATCCCGATAATATTTGCGAGGGCAGTTGCGAGGATTTCCTGGTGGCTGATATGGTAAATAACCAAACGTGATACAATAGAAACCAGAGTAGTAGCACCACCAAAAAATAGGTAGGAGAGAATCTCGTTATCAAAGAAAGCTTTTATTCGTTTTTTCATGATTTTAGTATAGCATAATGCTAGCTAATGTGCTATACTAGTAAGGTTGATAATCTCAACCCTTGGTGCTTAGCTTCTTTCACCAAGCATATTTTACGCGGGAAACTGCTAAAGGAGAAAACATGAAAAAATTAACTGTTCGTGACATGGCAAACATCGCTATTGTTGCTGCTATTTATGTGGTCTTGACTATTACGCCACCAATCAATGTTCTTAGTTTTGGGGCGTATCAGTTCCGTATTTCAGAAATGTTGAATTTCTTGGCATTTTACAACCCTAAATACATCATCGGTGTGACGATTGGTTGCATGATTGCTAATTTATTTAGTACTTTTGGTATGATTGATGTCTTTGTCGGTGGAGGTTCTACCTTAGTTTTCCTTAGTCTAGGGGTATGGCTCTTTGCAAAATACAGCAAAGATTACCTCTTTAACGGATTGATTCGAAAAGACCATTTCTTCTTTTCAATCCTCTTCTCCATTTCAATGATTACCATTGCAGCTGAACTTCATATCTTGACAGAAGCTCCATTCTTCTTTACTTGGTTTTCTACAGGGATTGGAGAGTTTGCATCGCTTATCGTTGGTGCAATCCTAATCGGAAAACTGGGACAGCGAATTGATCTAACAAAATAAGAAGTTTATAAGCTAGATTCTTGCCAGGTCTAGCTTTTTTCATTCCAGAAAATTAAAAGAGAGCGCTTGACAAGAACTAGGAACTATAGTATACTTTTTAGGTAAGCTGATTTAGCTCAGTTGGCAGAGCGCATCCATGGTAAGGATGAGGTCGCCGGTTCAATCCCGGCAATTAGCATTAAATAGATAGAAAAAACCCTTATTTACAAGGGTTATTGTTATGTCTGCCCCAAATTTTTCAAAGATATTTCTTATGCACCTGTATAAATGAAGCAAAGAGTTTTGGCTGTTGACAAAAGTGACTCTATCTAGTAGAATAGTAGATGCGATGAGTCGATAGGTAGTCTTCGGACTGCTATTGAGCATAAGGAGGTCATAACGCAGGAGCGGACCTTGATGAGTTGTGTGAACCTGCTCATCACATGAAGATGCCTCTTAGTCCCTGGTCAATGACTAGGGATTTTTAGTTTTCAGAAAATATAGTCTAAAAATGCTTTTCAATTTTTGGAAAAAGTAGTATAATACATCTATTATAGAAATTTTTAGAAAATTCCGAAAGAGGTTATTTATGGGATATACAGTTGCTGTAGTCGGCGCGACAGGTGCTGTCGGAGCTCAGATGATAAAAATGTTGGAAGAATCAACACTTCCAATCGATAAAATTCGTTACCTTGCTTCTGCACGTTCAGCAGGCAAAACTTTGAAATTTAAAGACCAAGATATTACGATTGAAGAAACGACTGAGACCGCTTTTGAGGGTGTTGATATTGCACTCTTCTCAGCAGGTGGTTCGACATCAGCTAAGTATGCACCATACGCAGTTCAAGCTGGAGCGGTAGTAGTAGATAATACATCTTATTTCCGTCAAAATCCTGATGTTCCTTTGGTTGTTCCAGAGGTCAATGCTCATGCACTTGATGCCCACAACGGGATTATTGCCTGCCCTAACTGTTCAACAATCCAAATGATGGTGGCTCTTGAGCCAGTTCGTCAAAAATGGGGCTTGGACCGTATCATCGTTTCAACTTACCAAGCGGTTTCAGGTGCTGGTATGGGAGCGATTCTTGAAACACAACGTGAACTCCGTGAAGTCTTGAATGACGGTGTGAATCCACGTGATTTGCATGCGGAAATCTTGCCTTCAGGTGGTGACAAGAAACACTATCCTATCGCCTTTAACGCTCTTCCACAAATCGATGTCTTCACGGACAATGATTACACTTACGAAGAGATGAAGATGACTAAGGAAACGAAGAAAATCATGGAAGATGATAGCATCGCAGTGTCTGCAACATGTGTGCGTATTCCTGTCTTGTCTGCTCACTCTGAGTCTGTTTACATTGAAACAAAAGAAGTGGCTCCAATAGAAGAAGTGAAAGCAGCTATCGCAGCCTTCCCAGGTGCAGTTCTTGAAGATGATGTAGCTCATCAAATCTATCCACAAGCTATCAATGCAGTTGGTTCACGTGATACCTTTGTTGGTCGTATCCGTAAAGACTTAGATGCTGAAAAAGGAATCCATATGTGGGTTGTTTCAGATAACCTTCTTAAAGGTGCTGCCTGGAACTCAGTTCAGATTGCAGAAACGCTTCACGAACGTGGATTGGTTCGTCCAACAGCTGAGTTGAAATTTGAATTAAAATAGTCATATCGTTTAGGAGTTCAGATGAACTCCTTCTTTGAAATAGAGAGGTGTTTCTCATGTCTTATCAAGATTTAAAAGAGTGTAAAATCATCACAGCCTTTATTACCCCTTTCCATGAGGATGGTTCCATCAACTTTGATGCCATTCCAGCCTTGATTGAGCATTTATTGGCCCATCATACAGATGGAATTCTTCTAGCTGGAACGACTGCTGAGAGTCCGACCTTGACCCACGATGAGGAGTTGGAACTCTTTGCGGCTGTACAAAAGATTGTTAATGGACGTGTTCCTTTGATTGCGGGTGTAGGTACCAATGATACACGTGACTCGATTGAATTTGTCAAAGAAGTCGCAGACTTTGGTGGCTTCGCTGCTGGACTTGCTATCGTACCATACTACAACAAACCTTCTCAAGAAGGCATGTACCAGCACTTTAAAGCTATTGCAGATGCATCAGATTTACCTATTATCATTTATAACATTCCAGGGCGCGTGGTTGTCGAATTGACTCCAGAAACTATGCTTCGTTTGGCAGACCACCCAAATATCATCGGTGTTAAAGAATGTACCAGCTTGGCTAATATGGCTTACTTGATTGAGCACAAGCCAGAAGAGTTCTTGATTTATACAGGTGAGGATGGAGATGCCTTCCATGCTATGAACCTTGGTGCAGATGGGGTTATTTCTGTTGCCTCTCATACAAATGGGGACGAAATGCACGAAATGTTCACTGCCATTGCAGAAAGCGACATGAAGAAAGCTGCAGCTATTCAGCGTAAATTCATCCCTAAGGTCAATGCTCTCTTCTCTTATCCAAGTCCTGCACCTGTCAAGGCAGTTTTGAACTACATGGGATTTGAAGCTGGACCAACTCGTCTACCTCTCGTTCCAGCACCAGAAGAAGATGCCAAACGCATTATCAAAGTTGTTGTAGATGGCGACTACGAAGCGACTAAGGCAACTGTAACTGGTGTTTTAAGACCAGATTACTAACAAAGACAATAAAATCCATGACCGCAAGAACGATCATGGATTTTTCTTATTTTCCTAAACAGAATTGGCTAAAGAGTTGGGTAATGAGTTCATCAGGTGCGGCATCTCCAGTAATTTCTCCGAGAATTTCCCAAGTACGGGTCAAATCTACTTGAAGCAAATCAACTGGCATACCCAGTTCCAGCCCTTCGTTAACAGCTTGTAAGCTTTCGACTGCTTTTTCAATCAAGGAAATGTGACGGGCGTTGGACAAGTAAGTAGCATCTTGCTCGACCAAGCCAGCATTTTCAAAGAAGAGGTCATTAATTCGTTCTTCAATCTTATCAATGTTTTGGTTTTTAAGAACTGAAATACGGATGACATCTTCTGGAAGTTCAGAAGTTTCAATCGCTTCAGGCAGGTCAGTTTTGTTGAGAAGAATGATTCGATTAGTATACTGACTGATTTCTAAGAGTTGGCGATCTTGGGCGGTCAGTGGTTCACTGGCATTTAGCACTAGTAGCACCAAGTCAGCTTCCTTGAGGGCTTTTTTCGAACGCTCGACACCGATTTGTTCGACGATGTCATCTGTTTCCCGGATACCAGCTGTATCAATCAATTTAAGAGGAACACCATTGATATTGACGTATTCTTCGATGACATCTCGAGTAGTACCTGCGATGTCTGTTACGATGGCCTTATCTTCACGAAGGAGATTATTGAGAAGACTGGATTTCCCAACATTGGGACGGCCGATGATGGCAGTTGAAATTCCCTCACGAAGGATCTTACCGCGACGGGCTGTTCGAAGGAGATTGGTTAGCAACTGCTCAAACTCCATAGTCTTCTCGCGGACAACAGCAGTAGTGGCTTCCTCAACATCGTCATACTCAGGATAGTCGATATTGACCTCAACTTGGGCAAGCGTATTGAGGATTTCTTGGCGGGTATTATTGATAAGATCAGAAAGAGAACCGTCCAATTGTTTGACTGCGATATTCATGGCCTTATCTGTCTTGGCACGGATGATGTCCATCACCGCCTCAGCCTGAGTCAAATCCACACGACCGTTTAGAAAGGCACGCTTGGTAAATTCACCGGGTTCTGCCAACCGAGCTCCTTCACGGATAGCTAGCTGGAGAATCTCATTGGTCACCGCAATCCCACCGTGGGTGTTAATCTCGATAATGTCTTCACGAGTGAAGGTCTTTGGAGATTTCATAGCCCCAACCATAACCTCGTCCATGACCTTACCAGTTTGAGGGTCAACGATGTGACCATAGTTAAGAGTATGGCTAGCAACCTGGCTCAAGTCTTTTCCTTTAAAAATCTTTTGCGCAATGGCAAAACTGTCTGCTCCGCTCAAGCGGACAATACCAATAGCCCCTTCGCCTAGTGGAGTAGAGATAGCAGCGATAGTATCAAATTCACGTGTAATCATACTAATTCCTTTTGTATTTCTTTTCTTAGGATATGTATCCAAACATCTCTTCAAATTGTAACAAATTTAGGTTATTTCTTCAATGGAAGCTACTTGGAGATTGAAAAAGCCTAAGCAATTCTGCTTAAGCTAGTTTATTTGGTGCGCATTTCCCCTTGTGGGAAGTAAGTTCCTTCTGGCATGTCGTTGATGATGACATGAACGGCAGATTGAGGTGCTCCAGTATTACGGACAACAGCTTCCGTTATTTCCTTAGCAAGAGCTTTCTTTTGCTCGAGCGTGCGTCCTTCAAATAAATCAATGCGTACAAATGGCATAATAGCTTCCTCCACTAGTTTTTGATTTCTTCTATTTTACCACATTTTGCCGTTTAAAGCTTCAGAAAATTATGATATACTAGAATGTAGCAAAAATTTAGAAATGGACGTGAAATAGAAGCATGGCACAGTTGTATTATCGTTATGGGACCATGAACTCTGGTAAGACGATTGAGATTCTCAAGGTGGCCTATAACTACGAGGAGCAAGGAAAGGGAGTTGTGATTATGACTTCGGCTCTGGATACGCGTGACGGTGTTGGCTATGTGTCGAGTCGAATCGGTATGAAACGCCCAGCCATTGCGATTGAGGAAGCGACGGATATCTTTGGCTATATTCGAGACTTACCTGAAAAACCTTACTGTGTGCTAGTTGATGAGGCTCAATTTCTCAAGCGTCACCATGTTTACGACCTAGCTCGTGTTGTTGATGAGCTAGATATACCTGTCATGGCTTTTGGTTTGAAGAATGACTTTCGAAATGAATTGTTCGAAGGTTCAAAATACCTCTTGCTCTTAGCAGATAAGATTGACGAAATCAAGACTATCTGTCAGTATTGTAAGAAAAAGGCGACTATGGTGTTGCGTACGCAGGATGGTGTACCAGTCTATGATGGCGAACAAATTCAGATCGGTGGAAATGAAACTTATATCTCAGTCTGCCGTAAACATTATTTTGCCCCTGAAATCAATAAGGAGAATGAAGAAAAATGAACATCTATGATCAACTACAAGCTGTAGAAGACCGTTATGAAGAATTAGGAGAATTGCTCAGTGACCCAGATGTCGTCTCAGACACCAAGCGTTTCATGGAGCTTTCGAAAGAAGAGGCTTCTACTCGTGATACGGTAACTGCCTACCGTGAGTACAAACAAGTCCTTCAAAACATCGTTGATGCTGAAGAGATGATTAAGGAATCAGGCGGAGATGCTGACTTGGAAGAAATGGCCAAGCAAGAACTCAAAGATGCCAAGGCTGAAAAAGAAGAATACGAAGAAAAACTGAAAATCTTGCTCCTTCCAAAGGATCCAAACGATGACAAGAACATCATCCTAGAAATCCGTGGTGCAGCTGGTGGAGACGAAGCAGCACTTTTCGCTGGTGACCTCCTAACCATGTATCAAAAATATGCTGAAGCCCAAGGCTGGCGCTTTGAAGTCATGGAGGCTTCTATGAATGGTGTCGGCGGTTTCAAAGAAGTGGTTGCCATGGTTTCTGGTCAGTCTGTTTACTCTAAGCTTAAGTATGAATCAGGTGCCCACCGTGTACAACGTGTCCCAGTGACAGAAAGTCAGGGTCGTGTTCATACTTCAACAGCGACAGTTCTTGTCATGCCAGAAGTGGAAGAAGTAGAGTACGATATTGATCCAAAAGACCTTCGTGTTGATATCTACCACGCATCTGGTGCTGGTGGTCAGAACGTCAACAAGGTTGCGACTGCCGTTCGTATTGTTCACTTGCCGACCAATATCAAGGTTGAGATGCAGGAAGAACGTACCCAGCAGAAGAACCGTGAGAAGGCTATGAAAATCATTCGTGCGCGTGTGGCTGACCATTTTGCACAGATTGCCCAAGATGAGCAAGACGCTGAGCGTAAGTCAACTATCGGTACTGGTGACCGTTCAGAACGGATCCGTACTTACAATTTCCCACAAAACCGTGTTACAGACCACCGTATTGGCTTGACCCTTCAAAAACTAGATACCATCTTGTCTGGTAAATTGGATGAAGTTGTAGACGCTTTGGTCCTTTACGATCAAACACAGAAATTAGAAGAATTAAACAAATAATGAAACTAGCTCAATTATTTTCAGATTTTGAAGAAGAGTTGATAAGACAAGGAGAGGAAGCTGAAAGCCTCTCTTTTGTCTATCGTAGCTTAAAAAATCTCTCTTTTACGGACTTTGTCTTTGCCCTCCAGCAAGAGGTAACAGAGGCCGAAAAACAATTTGTAGAAGAAATTTTCCAGCAGTTGGCGTCCCATAAACCAGCTCAGTATATCATCGGACAGGCAGATTTCTTTGGAATGCAGTTAAAAGTGGATGAGCGGGTTTTGATTCCTCGTCCAGAAACAGAAGAGTTGGTGGAACTCATCCTAGCTGAAAATCCTAAAGAAAATCTCAAGAACTTGGATATTGGTACTGGAAGTGGTGCAATAGCCCTCGCACTAGCAAAAAACAGACCAGATTGGTCAGTGACAGCAGCAGATATTTCCCAAGACGCCTTAGAGCTTGCATCAGAGAATGCTAAAAATCAAAATCTTAATATATTTTTTAAAAAATCTGATTGTTTTGCAGAAATTTCTGAAAAATATGATATAATTGTATCCAATCCACCCTATATCTCTCGTGAAGATGAGTCAGAGGTCGGTTTGAATGTTTTGCATTCGGAGCCTCATTCAGCTCTCTTTGCAGATGAGGACGGCCTAGCTATTTACCGCAGAATTGCGGAAGATGCAAAAGACTATCTCACAGATGGTGGTAAGATTTACCTTGAAATTGGATACAAGCAAGGTCAAAGTGTTCCTGCGCTTTTTAGGAAACATCTTCCTGAAAAACGGATACGAACACTCAAGGACCAATTTGGTCAAGATAGGATGGTTGTAGTTGATGATGGACAGGATTAGACAAGAGTTGGAAAAGGGCGGAGCTGTTGTTCTACCAACTGAGACAGTTTATGGCCTCTTTGCTAAGGCCTTAGACGAAAAAGCTGTCGACCATGTTTACCAACTCAAACGTCGTCCTAGAGATAAGGCACTTAATCTTAATGTCGCTTCTCTAGAGGACATCTTGCACTTTTCAAAGAATCAGCCAACTTATCTACAAAAGCTTGAAGAGACCTTTTTACCAGGTCCCTTGACCATTATCCTCGAAGCTAATGACAGAGTTCCCTATTGGGTCAATTCTGGTCTTACAACTGTTGGATTTCGGATGCCGAGTCACCCCATTACCCTTGATTTGATTCGAGAGACAGGACCTTTGATTGGGCCGTCTGCCAATATTTCGGGTCAGGCGAGTGGAGTGAACTTTGCTCAAATTCTAGAGGATTTTGACCAAGAGGTTCTGGGTCTGGAGGACGACGCTTTTCTAACTGGACAGGATTCGACGATTTTGGATTTGTCTGGAGACAAGGTGAAAATCTTACGCCAAGGGGCAATTAAACGAGAAGATATTCTTGCTCGGTTGCCAGAGATTTCTTTTGAGGAGGAATGAGATGCTAAGAAATTTGCAAGAAACAGATGTGAATGCTATATGTGACATTAACAAAGAGGCTTTGGGTTATTCTTTTAGTCCAGAGGACACAGCTAGTCAACTAGCTAAATTATCTCAGGATTCTCATCATTTCCTACTTGGCTATGAGGATGCAGCCAATCATGTCTTACTTGGATATGTCCACGCTGAAGTTTATGAATCTCTCTATTCCAAAGCAGGATTTAATATCTTAGGCTTAGCGGTTTCGCCTCAAGCGCAAGGGCAAGGTATCGGTAAAAGTTTACTGCAAGGGTTGGATCAAGAAGCAAAAAGACGGGGTTATGGGTTTATCCGCTTAAACTCTGCTGATCATCGTCTGGGAGCTCATGCATTTTATGAAAAAGTTGGTTATACTTGTGATAAAGTGCAGAAACGGTTTATTCGCATCTTTTAGTTTATTTTCTTATTGGAAAAACAAACTAAAGGACCAGTCACACTATAAAGGAGAAGACCTATGATTTTTGACAAAGACGATTTTAAAGCATACGATGCTGATCTCTGGAATGCTATCGCCAAAGAAGAAGAACGCCAACAAAACAACATTGAGTTGATTGCTTCGGAAAACGTGGTTTCCAAGGCTGTTATGGCAGCTCAAGGGTCTATCTTGACGAATAAATACGCTGAAGGTTACCCAGGACGCCGTTATTATGGTGGGACAGATGTGGTAGACGTGGTAGAAACTCTAGCTATTGAACGTGCAAAAGAAATTTTCGGTGCTAAATTCGCTAATGTTCAACCTCACTCAGGAAGCCAAGCTAACTGTGCGGCTTACATGGCCTTGATTGAGCCTGGTGATACCGTTATGGGGATGGATTTGGCAGCAGGTGGACACTTGACCCACGGAGCTCCAGTTAGCTTCTCTGGTCAAACCTACAACTTTGTGTCTTATAGTGTAGATCCTGAAACGGAACTCTTGGACTTTGATGCTATCTTGAAACAAGCCCAAGAAGTAAAACCAAAACTAATCGTAGCAGGTGCTTCAGCCTATTCTCAAATTATCGACTTCTCAAAATTCCGTGAAATCGCAGATGCTGTTGGGGCTAAGCTTATGGTCGATATGGCCCATATCGCTGGTTTGGTGGCAGCCGGACTTCACCCAAGCCCAGTGCCATACGCTCATATCACTACAACAACGACCCACAAAACCCTTCGTGGACCACGTGGTGGATTGATCTTGACAAATGATGAGGACCTAGCTAAGAAAATCAACTCAGCTATTTTCCCTGGTATTCAAGGTGGTCCTTTAGAGCATGTTGTGGCGGCTAAGGCGGTTTCATTCAAAGAAGTTTTGGACCCAGCATTCAAGGAATATGCTGCTAATGTCATCAAAAACAGCAAGGCTATGGTTGAAGTCTTCTTGCAAGACCCTGATTTCCGTATCATTTCTGGAAGAACTGAAAATCACCTCTTCCTAGTGGATGTGACTAAGGTTGTTGAAAACGGAAAAGTTGCTCAAAACTTGCTAGATGAAGTTAATATTACCCTAAATAAAAACTCAATCCCTTACGAAACTTTGTCTCCATTCAAGACAAGTGGGATTCGTATTGGATCTGCAGCCATCACTGCACGTGGATTTGGTGAAGAAGAATGCCGTAAAGTGGCTGAACTCATCATTAAAACCCTTAAAAATGCAGAAAATGAAGCTGTCTTAGAAGAAGTGAGAAGTGAAGTAAAAGCGTTGACAGATGCCTTCCCACTATACGAGGACTAATACTTTTATGGACATTTATATTAAGAAAGCTATTATCCATCAGTTCAGCCCAGACGATACGGAGTTGTTCTTAGCGGATAAGTTTCTCAATATCACTCCAAAAATCGAGGAATACCTACGTAAAAAAATCGAACGCGTGTATTCAGATGAAGCAAAGACTGGGATTTTCGAAGAAGAAAATCCCTTCTTCAATCACATCACAGACGATTTGTTGGAGACATCAATAACTCTGGCTAATCTCTGGAAAGAGGAGTTCAGCATTTCTGAAAACCTCAAGACCAATGACTTGGTTTTTGTTCAGTTTTCTAAAGAAGGTGTAGAGCATTTCGCTTTCTTGCGAATTGCCCTGCGTGAGACCTTGACCCACCTAGGGGGAGAAGTTGATAATCCAATCAAGCTAACTCAGAATAACCTGCCTGGATTTGGAACGGGAGCTGACGAGGCCTTGGTGGTTAATCTACAGAGTCGCAAGTACCATCTCATCGAGAAACGCATCAAGTGCAATGGGACTTTTTTGAACTACTTTTCAGAAAATCTTCTTGCTGTCGCTCCTAAGATTTCTCCTAAGAAATCCATCAAGGAACTGGAAAAAACGGCCCAGAGAATTGCTGAGTCCTTTAACACAGATGATTTTCAGTTTCAATCCAAGGTCAAATCAGCGATTTTCAATAATCTTGAAGAAAGCAATGAATTGTCTCCTGAGAAATTGGCTAACGACCTTTTTGACAACAATCTGACAGCTCGTTTGAGCTTTATCGACCAAGTCAAGGAAGCCATACCAGAACCAGTTCAATTTGATGAAATTGATGCCAGTCGTCAGCTCAAGAAATTTGAAAACCAAAAACTTTCCTTGTCAAATGGAATCGAGCTCATCGTTCCAAATAATGTTTACCAAGATGCGGAGTCTGTTGAGTTTATCCAAAATGACAATGGAACCTATTCTATCTTAATCAAAAATATCGAGGATATTCAAAGTAAATAATGTTTAAATTTATAAGAAGAGTGCTTGTGCTAGCAGTCTTCCTTTTCGCAGGATACAAAGCCTATCATATCCATCAGGATGTTAAACAAGTCATGACCTACCAACCCATGGTTCGAGAAATCTTGAGCGAAAGAGATACTCCAGCCAATGAAGAGTTAGTTCTCGCTATGATTTATACGGAAACAAAGGGAAAAGAGCGGGATGTCATGCAGTCTAGTGAGTCTGCTAGTGGCGCTACCAATACTATCAAAGACGATGCCTCTAGTATTCGCCAAGGGATACAGACACTAACAGATAACCTCTATTTGGCACAGAGCAAAGGAGTAGATGTCTGGACCGCCGTTCAAGCCTATAATTTTGGGCCTGCCTATATCGACTTTATCGCTCAGAATGGCAAGGAAAATACTTTGGCCCTAGCCAAACGTTACTCCCGAGAAACGGTCGCTCCTATCCTTGGTAATACTACAGGGAAGACCTACACCTACATCAACCCAATTTCTATCTTTCATGGTGCAGAACTCTATGAAAATGGTGGAAATTATTACTACTCGAGACAGGTTCGCTTTAACCTGTATATTATGAAATTCTTTAATTTCTTTTAAGCATCTGGTTTGACCAGGTGTTTTTCACTATAAGCTTTCTTTAAGATTGTTTTATTACCCTAGAAAGGTAAAGGAGGGAATATCCCATGAGAAAGAAATTCTTTCTAACAAGTGCTGCAGTATTGTGGGCCGCAACAGCTATGACAAGCGTCCACGCAGCAACCGATGTTCAAAAAGTAATCGATGAAACCTATGTACAACCAGAATATGTCCTAGGTTCTTCTCTATCTGAAGACCAAAAAAATCAAACTCTTAGCAAACTTGGCTATGACGCATCAAAAGACACCAAAGATATCAAAACTATGACACCTGATATCTATTCGAAAATTATGAATGTAGCTAATGATGCTAGCCTACAGCTCTATTCGTCAGCCAAGATTCAAAAGCTGGGTGATAAGTCGCCTCTAGAAGTTAAGATTGAAACGCCTGAAAATATCACCAAGGTGACGCAGGATATGTACCGTAACGCAGCGGTGACGCTGGGAGTGGAGCATGCAAAAATCACAGTTGCAGCTCCTATTCCAGTTACAGGAGAGAGTGCCCTAGCTGGGATTTACTACTCGTTAGAGGCCAATGGTGCCAAAGTACCACAAGCCAATAAAGACTTGGCCCAAGAAGAGTTAAAAGCCTTGTCTGATATCAATGCTGAAAACAAGGACAAGTCAGGTTACGACGCCAATAAGCTCAATGTGGCTTTGGCAGATATCAAGGCAGGAATTGCAAAGGCAAAAGAAGCCAAAGGAAATCTGACAGAAGAGGATGTCCGCAAAATTGTAGAAGACACACTAAAAAATTACAAACTCGATCAGGTTATAACAGGAAATCAGGTCAATATCATCATCAATTTTGCACTCAACCTCTCAAAGAGTGACATTTTGAACAATGCTGATTTCACTAAAACCCTAAAAGACCTCAAGGATAGCATTGTTTCCCAAGCTGGAGATAGCTTTAAAAATATCAACCTCAACTTTGATGCCAATAAAGCGCTAGAAGACGGGGGCAACTTCTTTAGCTCCCTTTGGCAAGCCATTGTCAACTTCTTCAAGAGTTTTGGTGCTTAGGTCATTTCATGATATAATAGATGGTAACAGAAATGTTGCCGTCTTTTTTTGTCGGCCGATAGAAAGTGAAAAATATGTTAAAGAAAAATGATATTGTAGAAGTTGAAATTGTCGATTTGACCCATGAAGGTGCTGGGGTTGCTAAGGTAGAAGGTTTGGTTTTCTTTGTAGAAAATGCTCTACCAACTGAGAAAATCCTCATGCGCGTCCTTAAAGTCAATAAAAAGATTGGCTTTGGGAAAGTTGAAGAATACCTTGTTCAGTCACCTCATCGTAACCAAGACCTAGATTTGGCTTATCTACGTTCAGGTATCGCTGACTTGGGGCATCTTGCCTATCCAGAGCAGCTCAAGTTTAAAACCAAGCAAGTCAAAGACAGTCTCTACAAGATTGCTGGTATTAGAGATGTAGAGGTTGCTGATACGCTTGGTATGGAACATCCAGTCAAGTATCGAAATAAGGCGCAAGTGCCCGTTCGTCGAGTGAATGGTGTCTTGGAAACTGGTTTTTTCCGTAAGAATTCGCACGACCTTATGCCACTCGAAGATTTCTTTATCCAGGATCCTATCATTGACCAAGTCGTAGTAGCTCTTCGAGATTTGCTTCGTCGCTATGATTTGAAACCTTATGACGAAAAGGAACAGTCTGGCTTGATTCGGAACCTTGTGGTGCGTCGTGGGCATCATTCAGGACAAATCATGGTTATTTTGGTGACAACTCGACCAAAAGTTTTCCGAGTGGAGCAGTTGATTGAACAAGTCATCAAGCAGTTCCCAGAGATTGTGTCTGTCATGCAAAATATCAACGACCAGAATACCAATGCGATTTTTGGGAAAGAATGGCATACCCTTTATGGTCAAGATTACATTACGGACCAAATGTTGGGAAATGATTTCCAAATCGCTGGCCCAGCCTTCTATCAGGTCAATACTGAAATGGCTGAAAAACTCTATCAAACAGCCATTGACTTTGCGGAGTTAAAAGAAGATGATGTGGTCATTGATGCCTATTCTGGTATCGGGACGATTGGCCTTTCTGTTGCGAAACACGTCAAGGAAGTCTATGGTGTTGAAGTCATTCCAGAAGCAGTAGAGAATAGCCAGAAGAATGCTTCTTTGAACAAGATTACTAATGCCCACTATGTCTGTGACACAGCTGAAAATGCCATGAAGAAGTGGCTCAAGGAAGGGATTCAACCCAGCCTTATACTAGTGGACCCACCACGCAAGGGCTTGACCGAGAGCTTTATCAAAGCAAGCGCTCAAACAGGAGCAGACCGTATTGCCTATATCTCCTGCAATGTCGCAACCATGGCACGTGATATCAAACTATATCAAGAATTGGGATATGAATTGAAGAAAGTACAACCGGTGGACTTGTTTCCTCAAACGCACCACGTAGAGTGTGTGAGTTTGTTAGTGAAACGTAGTTAATCCTCAAAAGGTTCCCCGAACCTTTTGAGTTCCACAGACGCATCACGTTGAGGCAGTATCACTGCTTGTACGAGCTACAGAGTAGAGAAGTGAAAGTAGAAAAGTAGTTTATACTCTTATAAAAAATCTAGAAAATTTATAGTAACAATACTAACTTACAGGAGTTAATAACTTTTTACAATATTACTTCAGTAAACAATTAAAATTTTTAGTCTTTAGTATAAAATGTTCTTTTATGGACTAATTATGTGCTAGATAATGGACAGAATAATTAGCACATAGAAAGAGAAAAATTGACAGATGGACTAAGGTAGAATTGTCAGTAACTGTGACCGAATGGTTAAGTTTTTGGGGTTTTAGTGGTATAATAAACAATATGAATAAGCTGTTTGGGGAGGACGAAATGACTGATAGTAATAAAGTGAAGAAAGTTGAAAAAGACTCTATAAAAATTCCCTTAGACAGCTCAACAAACGTCTCTGAGAAGATAAAATTGGGACAAAATACTACATCTATTTCTGTTTTGGCTGATACCTTTAGTAACTTTCAAGCAACTGTAAATGCTAATATTATTTCAGAATTAATTGCAACTTCAAATGTATTAAGTTCAGCTAAATTAGTAAATTTTGCTAATTTGACGACTCCTTTAGTAAGTCTGCCTTCATTAATTCAAGTGGAAAAAAGCGCTATTAATGTCATGTCAGAAGTGGTTGCGTCGTACAATAAAACGTTATCAAGTACACACTTGCAAGCAATTCAAAACATTGCAGATTCTGCAAAAAATTTAATTGCTAGCTATCAAATTGATTATTCAAAGATTTTTAGTGGCATCAATGAACTTTTAAAATCACTGCCTTCGATTTATACAAAAGAAGAAATTGAGCAGATTATTTCTCGAGTTCAACTGCTGGCAGAAAATGGATGGGTTATTTATTTTCGTGATAGAAGTGTTTATCAACGTTTACTTGCTGAGGAATGGAATACCTTGGAGGACGAATGGATAGAGCTGCTTAGGGATAAACTAAAAAATGAGGATTTTATTATTGACTTACAAAATTCGCCGTGTTATTCAGCTCCTCTTGTAAAATCAATGGTTGATTGCTACTTTAATCGAAACTTTTATGCAGCATACACTCTGGGAAGTTTGGCAATTGATGGTGCACTAAATAGAATTTCAGAAATGACTTCATTAGAGAAAAAAATACCAGTAGGTCACCGAGCGATTAAAGAAATTGATAGTATATTTATTGATAAGTCGTTTAGCGATGTAGGACTGATGCACTGGCTGTATAGTTTCTTCAAAGATACTAATAGATTTACACTTGATGTACCAAATCGTCATATGATTAGTCATGGTCGGTGGGAGAAAGAAATCGAAGAACAAGAGTTTTTGAAGTTATTTAATGCAATGTTGTATATTTGTGATGAGTATGATTATTGGGAAGAAGTTATTCGTTATGAACAAGACAACTAAGTATTTTGGGAGGTTAAACACCTATGCTTGAAATATATCCTTTTATTCAGGAGCTAGTTAAGTGTGAAACGACCATACAGAAAATAGAAGTTTTCAATAGATGGAACCTTCATGAGTCTAGAGTTTTGCTATTTGATGAAGAAAAGTCAAATTTTGGTAATATAGGCAAATCGTTTAGATATGGAAAGTTTAATCTGATTGGTTTGGGAGATTACCAAAAAATTTGGGTTATTGATAAAAATACTGTGAATGCTAAGGATAATTTCTTACCTGTTGCCAGAATTATCAATTACGACCTAAACATTTTTACCTACATACATGATTTATATAGAGGAAGAAATGTTCCAGATAAGGAGAATTTAATTAGATTTTTACACGAGATTAAATCGTTGCGTCTAACAAATAATATTTCAACTGCTTTAATGGAAAGATATACCACCCCAATAAATCGTGAATTATTAGCTAAAATGATTGAAAGTTATGTTTATTTTGATAGCATTAATTTTGAATTATTTCAATCTAATGTGCCTCAGACTCTAAAACCAGATAAATATATTTGGATGAAAGAAATCTGGGAAGATGCAGAAAACTACCTAAGCAATGATGAGGTGATACAACAGTATGAGGCAGTGTGTTGCTATATATTGAAAGCATTCATTTTGAAAAATACAAAAAATCTTTCTACAAAAGTTAAAGTCGCTGAGTTTAAACGCTATTGTTTTGAGGATTTATGCGTATTTTTAGAATTGGAAATGACTTTATTAATACTTTTTTTGAAAAATGATAGTGCTGTTCAAGAAATATTTAAAAAGTTGCAGCTAGGGGCTAAGAATTTAATTGATAAAATACATAATACAGCATGGGATATTTTTCATATAAGACTATTGGAACAAAGTACTTTATTCAATTGTATTGAAAACTCAGATGTGATTTATCTCCATTATTTCGCAACTGCGGATTCTGGGGTGGCTGAGGTATTGCGAGTCAATCCGATTAAAATGCTGGTTTATTATAATGAAAAACTTATACCTATACGTCGATATGATGCAGTAGATTTCTTCACTCAAGATGAATTAGATTTTTATACTACTGCAGAAAAAATTACATTACGTGCGACGAAAGTTCAGAGTATTGATTTCTGTTCTATAAAGCAAGGATTGGTCAGTGAGTTAGGGGATTTCCTTACTAAATAAATTTTAATAGTTCCGTTCTATAGTATTATTCCAAAATCACTTTTACATACTTTCGTTCTATAATATAGAAGTTTGCTAGCACCACACGTTGAGTGTGTGAGTTATTTAGAGAAACGTAGTTAATCCTCTAACTTTTTCATTTTAAGGCAAGAAGGCTCCAAAGCTCCACTGGAGCTTTGAACTCCCCGAACCTTTTGAGTTCCTCAAACGTATCACGTTGAGGCGGTATCACTGCTTGTACGAGCTGAGATATCAGTGAAGTAGAAGTAGATGCTCCACCCATGGGATAGTACTCGTAGAATGAGGAGGGAAACCGATGAAATGATACGGTAAGTCCGAACCGCTGAGTGCGTAGGGTTGCTTGTAAAAGAGTAAGAACCTTGTAATGATGCAATAATGAAAAGCTTTGATTGTAAGGCTTTTTGTGATATATGAGGAAGTATCAGACTGAGAGCAGCAGTTGAGAGTCTTGGTCCGATGAGGGTGTTACTGAGTTTTTATTTCCAATTACACATAGGGGACACATTCATTTCCAATGATCATGGCTTTATGGGAATGAATGTGTTCCCTCTTGTATATGAAACTTAGGCAAGATTTGGTCTTGTGGAAATTTGCAGATGTTGTTGATGAATTTCTTAACATAGTTTGAGTTTTAATTTTTAGAAGATTAATTAGACTGCTCAAGAATATAGATCTGATGTGGTAGCTAAGTGGCAAAAGCTAGAGCAAGGAGCGAATCTTCTCCATAAGTACTATGCAAAGCAGATGTATCAGATACTAGATTTAGATAAATTTGATGGAGTTATCATGAATCAAGTTCTCGACCACATCAGTATTTCAGAATCTGGACAAATTGTAGTAACTTTCCTAGAAGGAACTGAGGTAGATTTATAAGAAACAATGACAGGGAAGTTGCTAGTTTTTGGTACTTTTCATGATATAATATATTAAAAATAACTTTAGGAGAAACTATAATGGCTAGAGCAGACGTGGAAGCTATATTAAAAAAGATATCTATAAATGATGGCGGAGCTTTATGTTACGAAGAGAAGCAATTCTTAATCAAAAATGAGGTACCAGCTTTTCAAAATTTAGAGTTTAAGAAAATTTTAAACAATGGTGCAAACGGTATCACGTTTATTGTTTTTCATAAGTATTTAAAAATTGAACAACTAGTCAAGTTATATTTTATAACTGATGATAAAATTGAAATCAAAGCAATTGAGGAAACCAAAAAAAATAGTAGTGTGAAACTAGGTGATACTATTGCAAGGGTATATGATAGTGGTAAATTGCTTTTTCCAGTACATGTTTATTACTCGATTATGGAATTAGTAGAAAACTCTTTAACATTAAAGGATTATTTGAAAGTTAGAACAAGTTTTATCTCAGCGTTAAAAGAGATTTCTTCATCTGAAATAATGCTAGAGAAAAATTCTCTGTTTGATATTATTCTTCAGGAGGGAGTGAATCTGTGTATTTATTTTTTGAGAGATATTTCGTATTTGATAAAGTACAAGATAAGACACGGAGATTTGAATCCAGGAAATATTATGATTGGAGGATCAATATTAACTGATAACCTTAGTGATTTAATTGATAAATATAATAAAGTCAAGAAAAATAAAAAATGTATTCCAGTTGAATTTGAGAAAATCAAACAAGAAATATTATGTTATAAAAATATTTTCTATAATGAAGTATTTGTGGGTGAAATTAGGCAAAATAGATTACAGGTTAAATTAATTGATCTAGGTACTAGCCATGTAAACCCAAGTACTGTCGAAAAGACTAATCAGAGGGATTCATGGTTTATTTTCTCAACAATTAGAGATATTTTAGCGCCGATATTTGAGGAGTTGTCAATTGATTTTCATGATTATTTTTATTTGAAACAAGTTGGTCAAAGCCATGTAAAAAAATTAGAATATAATTTCAAACTAGAAGAGTATTCTGAATTAAGGGACTACTATGAATCTAACCTGTGTCCTTCTGTTCAATTTCATGTTGAAAATGGTAAATTGGATTTATCAACTCTTTCTATTGATAAAAAATGTAGTATCATAAAGCAATGGAGCACTCACAATTCATTTTCTGATGAGTTAGATATACTAATTCAAGAGTATATGAATAGTCCTCTATCAACTGTTTCAAAGGTTGATGATATAATTGTTAAAATATTAATCGAAGAAGGAGAAATTTTCAACAATTTACAAATCCTACCTCATAAATTGCAATTTAAACTGGTTTCGAAGGAATTGATGTTTGAGAGTAGTACTCAATATAATGGACAGATTCCTTATCAAATGTTAAGTTATGAAATGTTCAAGTTTGTAGCGGTTACGAACTTATTACTTGGCTTAATATTTCATCAAGGAAACTTAAATTCGTTAGAAGACCAATCTAATCCAATTTATAGAGATCTAGCAAGTATTATTAATTATAATAATGTATCTTCTGTTGAAGATGTTTCACATAGATTTTTTATTTCAGAAATTTTTGATTATAAATTTTATGAAACAGGTAGTATACTTTTAAATTTAAATAAAGAAAAGAAGCTATGGTCTAACAATATTTTAATTGATTTTGATTCGTACATTAATGATTTTATACAAGCTGTTGAATTAGTCAAATAGTATAATTCTAACAATTTTTAGACTAAATTCTGTTTGATAGTATGGGAATTCACTATTACAACATGTAAAGTGTCTTAGCTTGTTAGTGAAACGGAACTATTCCTCAAAATATAGGAACTAAAACCCCATTATTTTAAGATGAAAACTAGATTGGTTTTAAGGAGGTATTATATTGATAGAGAGCAGACCTGAGTTTGATAAAATCACATCCTTTGATGAGTTTAATAAATACTACTGGTATCGTGACGAACTTTCACAGATATGCAAGTCATTAGGGATTGAATATAGAGGTACCAAACAAGAACTCAATCATATTATTGAGCAGTACTTTAAGGGGAATTTGATTAAAAAATCATCAATAAAAAGGAAAAAGAAACAAGTAGAAGTTGTTACCTTAAATACGCCCTTACTTGAATGTGGATTCTCCTTTAATGCACACTTTAGAGAATATTTCTCAACTTTAACAGATGTTTCACCCTTCAAATTTACTGCTGATATGGCGACAGCTTGGAGAAAAGTCAAAAGAGAACATGATTTGAGTTTTACAATCCAAGATATGCTAAAAGTTTATTATGGAGATTCAGATTATGCCAAGTATGATCATTCGGTTTGTCAATGGAATCAATTTTTAAAGGATTTCTATTCAGACGAAAATAGTGTCAACTACTCGAATAAACTAAAAGTAGCTTCTATTCTTTGGAAAGAAGTTAGAAATTCAAAAAATGAAAAAATTTATTCAAAAAAACTTTTGACTGAACATGCTGATAAAATAGACGAGTATGACAAGTAGAAATGTCAGTCTAAACTAACAGTTTATAAGGAGGAATACCATGCTAGGAGCAATTATTGGAGATATTGTAGGTTCAGTTTACGAATGGAATAATATCAAAACGAAGGATTTTCCTTTATTTCGGAAAGACTGCTTTTTTACAGATGATACAGTCATGACCTGCGCTGTTGCTGAGGCTATCATGAAGGATGGTCGGAAGGATGACTTTATTGATGCCATGAAAAAGTACGGCAGAATGTATCCCGATGCAGGCTATGGTGCTCGGTTTAGTAGTTGGATAAATAGTGACAATCGTGAGCCTTATAATAGCTTTGGAAATGGATCTGCTATGCGTGTTTCTCCCTGTGCTTGGGTTATGGACTGTGGCTTTTGTGCGAGAACGGGTATGACACCATCAACTAGAAAACTTGCACGACTTTCAGCAGAAGTGACTCATAATCATCCAGAAGGTATCAAGGGAGCCATGGCGACAACTGATGCCATCTTTCTTTGTCGTTATTACTTTGGAGGTTATTGCGGGGATTATGAGCAACCAATCAATGACAATCCTACAGAGTGCAAAAGACAGATCAAGGATTATATTGAGCAGGAATACGGCTACAATCTATCTCAAACTCTAGATGAAATTCGTCCTAACTATCGTTTCAATGAAACCTGTCAGGATACCGTACCCCAGGCCATTATAGCATTTCTAGAAAGTAGAGACTTCGAAGATGCTATAAGGAACGCCATTTCCCTTGGTGGGGATAGTGATACTCTTGCTGCCATCACAGGAAGTATCGCAGAGGCAGCCTATGGAATTCCTGATTGGATTAAGGAAAAGGCTTATTCCTACCTAGATGAGCCGTTAAAGGATGTCATTGAACGATGGGAGCTTTTCATAGCAGGAAAATGATGGTTTAGTTAAGTAGAAAGGTGTCACCTATGGAATTACTTGATGAGTATAAAAAAGAAAAAGTGATAGACGTTATCACAAATATTTTAACCGCTATTCACCTGAAAAATACGAAGACATTATGAATTATGTCGACGAATCAGAGATTGACGATTTAAATGAATTTTTTGGTTATGTTGAAAAGACATTAGAATTAAATGATTTTGATACGATTGATGAGTATGGTGTGGAATGTCATTTCAATCCGCCTTATGAGTATTCTCAATTGGAGATTTATGATTATGATGACCAGACTGGGTTTGCTGTTGATTATGATTTGACTTCAAATTCTGAATTAGTAGATATGGTGTTACAAGCAGAGTTTCTATATACCGATAATGGCTATACAGTAAGATTTCTTAATGTCGATCCTGGTTAGGAAAAGTTTAATAAGCAATATCCTTGATACACTATTTATACAGGCATTTAAGATTTTCTTGAATGTCTTTTTTGTATAAGAGTAAGATCAAAGCTTTTAAACTATCAAGTTTTCCTATCAATAGATCAATTGTCTTTAAATGCATTTTATGAATGAATCTAAATGGTTATAGAAAGTTATTTCTAGTATGTTCGTGCTATAATAGTTTTAGGCTTCATTTTTGGGAGAGGTAAATGAAAAAATATAAACATTTATTCTGGCTTTCTGGCTTGGTAATCGTATCAATTTCGCTGTTTTCATTGAATGCCTGTAGTTTGGGTGGCGAAACCATTCCCCAAAATAGAACAAAGGAACAGTACGAGTTTGAAAAAACGTTTGATTCCATGTTTAAATTTTTGGAACAAGAGCAGAAGGATTTTAATGGGCTGGAGGCTTATAAAAGTAGAGTCTATATAAAAAATGGTGACGAAGTCAAAAGATATGAAATTGACCTAGATATTACCAAGGCAGATGGTAAGGGTGACTATAGAATACAAATCGGAGAAAACAAAAAAACGGTTCCCGTTAGTTATTCTAATGGCAAGTTGCATTACGATTCGGATATAGACCCTTTATTTGATGAAGAGATTCTTAACTTAGTTGTCAAAAAAGATGTTTTTGACTCCTTGAATGTAAAAAGAACGATAAGAACCGGAACGACAGAGCTTAATGAAATTATCTACCAGCCAGAAACTCACTCTGAACTCTTTCAAAAACTGAAAAGCAAATATGATCTACCAGAGGAAACAACATGCCAAATCAGGGTAGATCACTCAGATAAAACAAATTATGGGATTACAATACAGTTAACATCGAAAGAGAAGTCTGTCAAAATTGGTTTAACTATTATTAAAAAACGGGGCTAACGATTTAGGAATGTTATTGAAAAGAGTTTTTTAACTCTGAGAAGGATTTAAAGGTGACTATGAAGGTAAAATTTAAAGAAACGAATAAAGTATTTTTCAAAATAGTAGAAGTAGAGGGAGAAAAGTATATTCTAGATTTGACGACTGTTAGACCAAAATCCTATTTCTGGGGTTCTCTTCCCGATGAGATCACTGCAAAAATGCAAAAGTTAGATAAAAGAGACACGCGTTTTGAAAGTGTGGCTCCAACTATGAGTAAATCAATTGGGGTTGCAATTGGAACAGCAATAGGGGGTTCTGGCTATCGGCTTGTGACAAATTTTTTTAGAAACAATGGGATTAGTCACAATCTTCCTTTAAAGATAGTTTTATATGGCCTATTCATTTTCCTAGCTTATCTTGTTTTCTGGTTCATTGCTATAAGAGCTCGTCATAGTGTCCAAAAAAGACTTGAGAATAAAGTTTCAAATTATCAAATAACCTTTAAACCAGTTGAAAGAAAACGTCAATTAAAACATTACAAACTTCTTCCTTTTATCCTTGTTCCGACTCTAGGATGTTTTACTTTTTATCTAAATATTGTTGATGGGACAGAGGGTGCCATACTCGTTATTAATAGTATTCTATTATTGGGATTTTTTACAGTGATTTTAGGCATGTCACCACTCCGAGAAAGTGTCGAGAAGCAAGAGATTATTTTTAATAGAATAGAGAAGTTATAAGTTAAGATGAGAGCCGTTTTATGATCCTCTTTTGCAGGTCACATGGGTCAATTTATCAGAAAAATTAGGGAACTGATTAGAAAGTGTTTTGAGGAATAGACGTGGAATTAAAATTTAAAAATTCAAGT